>CALKGI010000082.1 GCA_938085045.1 uncultured Alteromonadaceae bacterium | reverse complement strand
TGCACAAAAACAATCAACGTATTGGCAGTAGATTACAGTGGATGGCTGGGATTTTAACTGGAGAGGTAACGCAATATGAGCATGGCCCCGCAGTTAATACGGAACCAACACTGAAGAGTTGCTAAACTTAATGGCATTGGGATGGCCCCTACGATTGCCATGTCAGCTATCAGAACCAATCACCAAGCTTTTTCTTTAATTTGTCTTTTATACCGTCTGTTGCCTTGGCAGCCAGTTTACTTTTCATCAACTCCTCAAGCTGTTTATCAAGTTGACTAAAGTCACCGTCAAAGGCCGACAAATCTTGCTCACCGCCCACATTTGCATTGATTTGTTCGGCTACTTTTTGCTGCATAGCCGTCATCGCCTTGCCTTTGAACTTTTCAAGTTCGACTTTGGCGCGCTTTTTAATGGCGCTCATCAACTGCGTATCTAACCCTGAACGAATGCTCAAATCAGGCGAAGTGACATCTCCGTTGGCACCAATATCGACCGACAAAGTGTTCATCTCAGACAAAATATCGACCACAGCCTGACCAATAGAACTGTCTGCACTGCCCTCAAATGCGCTATCACTAAACGCCAAGTGATTGTTGTTTTCGAGCTTTTGATTGGCATAACCCGCCGAACCTTTAACATCCAGCTTCGACTCAGCCAACACCAACTTAAAGTTTTTGCTGTCGGTAATAGGCAGCTGTTTAAAAGACAACCCTTTCACATCCCAATCAGATTTGACTCGCAAGCCGTCTTTTTGCTGCATAAACACATCGGCGTTCAAATCTAATGCGCCCATACCGAGCAAGTTGGTGCTTTTAACTGTCATCAGAGTCGACTTGTTACGAATCCAATGCTGCGCGTTCAATTCGTCTATCTCGATAACAAAACCCCCTTGGTCGAGATTCATACTAATATGCGTCTTTTCGACCAACCAGTCGGGCATCGGATTCTCTTCAACAAAATGCACAAAGCGACCTTTTTCATAGTTCTCTTCTACAGGCGGCGCACTGTCGCTTTTATTCATTTTGTCGAGCATCGGTTTTATTATTTCGTACAATTCACTGGCCTGTTGAAAATACGCTTTGGCCTGCTGACCAAAAATCAACTCAGTAAAGTTTTGCGCACCACCTTCGTTAAGCTGATATTTCTCAGACAACATAGCCCAATCTTGTTGTGGTGCGTTTTTAACATCCTTAAGCACTACCGAGATATTATCTTTACTGATTTTTAGCTGCTTTTTCGCTTCTTTTAGCAACACTTTATCGGCTTCAAATTGTTTTTTAAGTTTATTTAGCTCTTCAGTTGCCTTAATTAACGCCTGTGGCGAGCTGGTGTCGGTGTCAGATATGACCTTAACCATGCGCTGATATTGGGCAATTTTGGCCTGATCAGGCAGCTTTTCGGCTAACGCTTTTATTGCCACCTTTTCAGTTTTATAAGTTTCTAACAACCTAACCCCAGCCTGAGCCGTTTTCAAATCGCTGCGAGCCAGTAATTCATCAACCGTAGGCAACGCCGCCATGGTATCTTCAAGCACAGAAGTGTCTTCGCCAGCGCCTTTGCCAGCATCAGGTTTAATGGTGACCTTGCCCGGATATTGCCGTGCTTTGTTCAAATCCACCTGCTTGATATCAACCGAGTGAATCAAGGTTTTGCCCACAATAGATTGCCACAAATCCATACTGACTCTGGCCTGTTCAAAAGCCACAATATTTTGAGTAGGCGTTGCAGGGTCGGTTGCCTCAAAGCCATTCACTGCAATTTTAAACGGCGACCAAGTCACCTCAACATCAGTAACATTGACCTCAGCGCCCCAATAGTGGCTGCCGCCCTCTTCAATACCCAGTTTTATCAAATCGCCAGCGTAAATCACCAACACGCCCATAATTAACGATAATACAGCGAAAAACCCCACCAACCCTTGCCAGCGAAAATAACCCTGTTTTTTTTGCTCATCTTGTTCTTGGGGTGCCTGTTGCGCTTGAGCTTTGTTTTTAGCTTCAATTTGCTGTTCATCAGCGTTATTTTGCTCTGTTTTATTGTCCGTCATTTTACGACCCTCCACTGAAGTTGGCATACAACTGATACAACCGCGAAGACTTTAAGGTTTGCACAATTTTGAATTTTTCGACAAAGGTTTTCATATGATGGCGATAACGTTCAATCAAATATGTGCTGATAAAAAGTAACGGTAAAAACAACACCAAGGAAGCCACCAACGACCCCAACGTGAGCGTATGATGAAAGTGAGATAACTTTAAAAAAGAGACCTGATACAAGCCAGTCCAAAAGTCAGCCATCGCAGGGTTATTGAGCATCGACTCACCTATCGAAGCAAAAGGAGCCGCAGTAAAAAAGGCCAAACCAGAGAATGCCCCTACGCACAAAAAGAACGCGCTCAAATTAACCCTAATAACAAAAGCCAATAACAAAATCAGTATGTTATGCATACTTAGTAATGGCGTTAAGCCCACAATCATGCCCAGCGCAATGGCTAGGGCAATTTGTCTGGGAGAGCTTTCAGAATTTAGCGCAGCCAATAACTTGGCTATCATGGTCAACATGGAGGTTTCCCTTTTCTTCTCATTAATATGGTTCGAGTGTAGTCATAATTCAAAATGGATGCCATTGTTTATTGGCCACTATTACCCTATCGTGCAAACCTGCTACAAACGAGCCTCAATACAACTGATTTAATTGCCAATGCCTTTTTAGTGGTATAGTGTTGGCCGCTCGAAAAGTACCGAAACTTTTACCCACTATTTGCGGAATATACCATGAAAGCATTTATTGCCAGCATCACCTTACTATTACTGGTTGGTTGCGGCGGCTCAGGCTCCAGCACCACCCCAACCACACCTGACGTACCAACCCCAACGCCACCACCGGTAGACACATCAGCCTACACAGTACCAACGGGCGAATTAGTGAAATGGGCAGTACCGGTAGACGCAGCCGGTTTTGAAGGGTCAGCCACCTTTTGCGATCTCGACAATGACGGCAAACTCGAAGGCATAGTGCCTGTTGCTGTTGTCGACGGCCCAGAGCTGAGCTTTTTAGCGGTTATCGAAGGTGATAGTGGCGAAGTTCGGTGGCAAAGTGCACCGGGCGATGCCAGTTATGCCTACCCTTTATGCGTAGATGTAAACGACGATGGCGTGCTTGATATACTAACTGGCGGTCGCACCAAAGATTTAGTCGCCCTTAATGGCGTTAGTGGCGAGCCGATTTGGCATTTTAACACCGTCAACCCAGATGCCGCATTACTAGGTAACACCTACTCAGCAGCAGCTGAAACAGCCACTCCATCAACCGTATTTTTCACCAGCGGTGGTGGCGGCGGTATCGAACGTTTAGTGGGTAAACTGTTTGCCATTGACTTGTCAGGACAAATCATCGCCAGTTGGATTGAGCCTGCAATGCGAGAGGTTTATACCACACCAGCCCTATATCGCGCCCCTTCAGGCGAGCTTTATTTGGCCATAGCCTCAGGTGGAGAAACCCTACCTGGCTCAATATTTGTCTTAACTTTCGATGAAACCGACAAAACCTTCTCTGTTGTTTCAGAAGTACCCAGCACTTGCCAAATCGCTGGTTGGGTAGCCTCGCCAGTGTTTGCTGATATCACAAATGATGGCATTCCAGAAGTTATTAACTCAGATTATTGCGGTGCGACAATAGCCATGTCATTAGAAGGCGAAGTGAAATGGCAGGCCAATTCTGACCAACTTTATGCCACCAGTAACCCAGCAATGGCCGACCTCAATGGCGATGGTACTTTAGATGTGATCAACGCCTTTGCTTCGCTAAATTGGAGCCTACCCGACACTTACGACTTAGCCGTCAGCCAAGTAATCGCCATAAACGGGCTTAATGGCGAAATCATGTGGAAGCATGACTTCAACACCCTAATATCTTCTTCATTGGTAGTAGCTGATTATAATGGCGACCAAACAGCTGATGTATTTACAATTAATATAGACGGCCTGTTTGGCACACTAAACGAATCTTCTTTGGTGGTATTAGATGGCACTGATGGTTCAACAGCACTGACCAACAACATGTCGTTCTCGTCAGGCACGCCTGCATTAGGAGACCTAAATGGCAATGGCGTTTTAGACATACTCTACGCAGAAACCTCCGCGCTCACCGCCACCAATGGCGGTATAGTTTTGATAGAGTTTCCGGGGGTAATGCCACCAGAATCAAACACCACAAATAGCTTTAGAGGTATGCCCTTACACGATGGCTATATTCCATAAAAGCTCTATTTTTAGCGGTTAGCTCATGCAGTTTTCGGTTGTAAACCTATCTGGTTTTGCAACCGATAAACCCATTTGGCGTAAAGGAAAATACCCACACCAGACACGGCGCCCACGGTAGCAATAATGTACCAAGCCATGCCAATATCATTGGCTTGGTACAACACATCTGTCATCGCCTGCGCCGACTGCCCAGTATGAGCAACCAGCGTATCAAAAGCTTCACCATTTTTAATCGCCAAAACCTGCTCTTTTACCATACCCAACTGTTGTAAATAATCTCTGGCCAACAAATCTTTAGAAGCATATTGGTCATACAACCAAGGTCCCAACTTGCCCTCAAGCGTCCAACCAATGCCTTGGGGTAACATCACAAAACCCAGATACATTGCTTTTTTATCGTTTGGTGCAATATTGCCCATGAACTCACCCTTTTTGGGGCTTAACAACATTTCACCAAGGCTAAACACAGCGATGGCAACTACCATAGCCCAAGCGGCAGGTGTGAACCCCACCATAAACATAGCAACGCAACAAAACACACAACCGGCCAACATACTGCTTAAAATTCTGTATTTTGCGGTCATGGCTGCCACCAAAAAACAGGTGGTGGCTATCATCAAAAAGTTAATACTCATCAAATACTCAGGCATCACCTTGGTACCTGCATGATTAAGCCCCAGCAAACCAATCCACACAGGATTTTGCGTACCCGCAGTGCCAAACAAATCAGTCACTATGGTGCTGGTATTCACCCAATCTTCAATGTGTTTGGGCAACACATCAAACATCGCGTTGAACATGAACCAAAAGCCAGAAAAAGCGAACATATAACCCACCACTAGCGGTTTTTTAACCTCCGCGAGTGTTTCTTTGAACAAAGATTGTTGTTTCACTTCGCCTGAATCAATTTGTGCTTTTCGAGCCAAACGCTCAGCCTTACCCGGCTCTTGATAGAGCAACAACAAAACAAAATTCAACGAGATGATACCCGCGCAAACATAAAACAAATGCTCCCAACTAAGCTGACGCAATTGCACCGCAATCAAAGGCCCCAGCCAACCACCGATATTCACCAGCTGATAAAAAATGCCCCAAGCCATGGTGCTGGTTTCACGTTTAACCGACTTAACCATAGTGCCTTGAATACCCGGTTTAAAAATACCCGTGCCAAAAGCCAGCAACATAGCGCCAACAGTAAACCCAGCAAAACTAGGGAACATTGCCATGGTCAAATAAGCAGCGATTTTAATGACAGTAGCGCAGGCAATAGTTTGTTTATAACCAAATCGGTCGGCAGTACCACCTAGAATGATAGGAATGAAAGTTTGGGTCATGGCAAAAATTAGCATGATGGTGCCGTAATCGCTCATGGTTAAACCCAAGCCACCTTTAGACACCGCATCGGTCGCATACAAACTAGCACTGGCTTTAACGCCGTAGTAAGCAATTCGTTCAACAATCTCCATGCCGCCCACCAGCCAAAAAATATAACCCAGACTCAACAGCGATGCCCAAAGCCCCAACTGTTTAACCTCGTTTAAGTCGTTATTGGCATAACGATTGTTTTGACCCATGATTGACCATCCTACTGTGATTGCAACAAAGTTTTTATTGTACACAATAAACCAGTCAATTCAACTGTGAGATTTTCGGGTGAGGTTTGGTGTTGCGGTTGGGGGTAGGAGTTGTTTACGCTGCCAATATCGCTTTGGCGGCAAGATAGTCGTCATCGTCCTGAATAATTTGCTCACAGAAAAACGATTGGATTTCTTGCGGTTGTTTAAAGTCTTCAACTCGCTCTACCAAATCAGCCAGTTTCAGCTTCTTTCTATTTTGCTTTGTGGGAGTTTGTTCTTCATGATATTCGGTGATTTGTTCAGCAATATCTTCGGTTAAAATCTGGATGTCAGTCATCAATTCAGTTCTGATTTTAATCAATCTATCAGCGTTCAAATTAACTTCTTGTATTGTCACTCTACCTTTGTCATTCAACGGCTTCAGTTTGGCGAGTGAAACACGTAAATACTCTTTTGGCGTGTCCTCGTACGGATTGATGATAGGCGTGAGTTTGGTGTCGAAATTACTCTTGGCCAAATTGCACCGAGCACATACCGGCAGAAAGTTATGCCAATCAAAACAGTGTTCGGGATAGAGTGATTTAGGATAAAAGTGTTCAACCTGAATATAGCTGCCACCTTGCGCAGGCTTACATTCGCAGTAAGCACATTTGTCATGAGCCGCCGCAAATAAAGGTAACTTAATGTTGTCATGACGATAATGTTTGGTCAGGCTTTCTTTTTGCGCTTTTGGAATATCTTTGTAACCACCAAACTGCTCTACCGCCGCCGTTAACGCAACATTCCATGTAGCTTCGTTGTCAGTAAGGAATTGTGGTTTGTCAGGTCTACTCAGCTTGATCATTCGCAGTCATCCTTTTTTGCAGCTTTTCAATCCGTTTACGCAATGCCCTTGGTGTCATATCCTGCGGGTGAGCATGCTTGGCATAACCATCAAGAATGCTCATGGCACCATCAAGGTCATTCTCATCGATTTTATCTTCAATATCATCGATGAAACCTGCCAGCTTACGGTCGTATTCAGGCTCAAATGCCATAATATCACTGAAAATATATTCGGTTTTCCAAGCAGTGATGTCGTGGTCGACAAAGTTTACCGTTAGGTGACCATCTTTGTTTTCTAACATGCCCACCTCGCCTTCACCGGCACTGCTGATCACATGAGGTGAATGGGTGGTGACGATAAATTGAACGTGAGGGAAAAGCTCTTGCAGAATACCTTTGATTCGAATTTGCCAGCTGGGGTGCAAATGGGCGTCGATTTCATCAATAAGCACAGTGCCTTTAGCTTGTTCAATATTAGCTTCATCGCCTTCATTGGTGGTTTCAATCCATTCAACGATTGAGAATATAATGGCTAAGACTGATTTAAAACCAGAGGATAATTCTTCAAGGTAGGTTTTTTTGCCGTTGACTAAAAATGAGGGTTCTAAGTCACGTTCGATGGTGTTGAACGCAAAATCTATATCGGATTCAGTCAAAATGCTTAACTTGGAGATGACCAAATCCCAGTTTTTTTCTTCGGTTGCAGCCCAATCTTTGCCGACGATGAAAAAACGGTTGACCATCCATTGTTTTATGTCTGGTACATAGGCGTTACCAAGCCTTTCCATAGCTTTATCTAAACACTGTTTTCGACTGCTTTCCAAGTCACTTTCTTTTTTCATCCCTGTGACGCTATTGTAGGTTATGTTTCGGTTTGGACCGATGAAAAGAGGGGATAGCACTCTATCAGTATTGTGATAAGCCGGATGAGCATTTATTTTAAAATAATCATCATAATCTGAATTTTGATAGCCAGTATACTTAAAAGTGCCTCGTGCAAAACCGCTTTGTTTCTCCCTTCCATATCTACCTGTAAAAATCAATTTAAGCGCTGTTTCTTCGGTCAACCCAGACTCATTGCCACTCAATACCAAACCGTGCGCAATAGCATACAAAACAGAAGACTTACCAGCACCATTAGGACCACATAGAATATTAAACTTGGGATTAAACTCGGCAGTCAGACTTTTAAACGCCCGAAAATTTTGTGCTTCGACTTTAAGGATGGTCATAATTGAATGATCTCTGGATTGGGTTTGTGCACAATGGCGATGCTGAAGTCATGGTAATCAATAAAGGGTGTAATTGCCAATCCGTAATTTGTCGCGAAAACCATTTGCGCGACACTTTTTAAGATAATTTGTCGCGAAAACCATTTGCGCGACACTTTTTAAGGTAATTTGTCGCGAAAGCCATTAGCGCGACAATTTTTAAGGTAATTTGTCGCGCAAACCCTTTGCGCGACACTTTTTTAAGTTAAACTGTCACAATAAACCCCAAAAATGTCGCGATAAATGGCTATTGAATTAACTCAGCGTGAAGAATTAGAATCAATCAAGCTTGCCTTGTTGGCTTTTCCCGAAGGCGCATTGGTTGATGAAGTTGCGCAAGTACTCACCTTTACCTTGCCCAAACGAACCTTACAACGGCGATTGCAAAGGCTTCAAGAAAAAGGATTTATACGTATTGAAGGTAAGTCGCGAGCAACCAAGTACAGTTTAATTGAGCCATCAGCGCAAACAAATGTCACCGCTGCCACCGAAGATGCAATTCCTTTATCTGCGCAAGCCCAAAAAACGTTGAGTTTGGTCAAGGCACCTATCCATCAACGCAAACCTGTTGGATATAACCGAGAGTTTGTTGAATCTTATCAGCCCAATGTCACGCAATACCTAGCTCAAGACGAAATAGAAAAGCTAACAGCACTGGGTAAAACCACAATGGTGGAGCACCCTGCAGGCACTTATGCCAAAGAAATTCTAAACCGCTTACTCATCGACCTGTCTTGGAACTCAAGTCGTTTAGAGGGCAACACCTATTCATTACTCGACACCCAACGATTAATCGACTCAGGTCAGGCATTAGACAACAAAACAACGCTCGAATCGCAAATGATCCTCAACCATAAAGAGGCCATAGAGTTTTTGGTTTATAGCGCACAAGACATAGGATTTAACCGTTATACCATTTTGAATCTACATGGTTTGTTGTCGTACAACCTGTTGCCCGACCCAAGCGCGTCAGGCCGTTTGCGTCACATTGCCGTGGGTATCAGCCACTCGGTGTTCGAGCCTTTAGCTGTGCCACAAGAAATAACCGAAGTATTTGATTTGATATTAGAAAAAGCAGAGCAGATCACCAACCCGTTCGAACAGGCGTTTTTCGTCATGGTGCATTTTCCTTACTTGCAACCGTTCGATGACGTCAACAAAAGGGTATCTCGCTTAGCCAGTAACATTTCTTTTACCAAGCATAATCTGTCGCCACTGTCTTTTGTCGACGTACCAAACGACTTATACACTTGGGGGATTATCGGCGTTTACGAACTTAACCGAATTGATTTGCTCAAGTCGGTTTTTATGTGGGCCTACGAACGCTCATCTCACAGATACTCGGCTGTACGCCAATCTTTGGGCGAACCCGACCCATTCAGAATTCAATATCGCGAAACCATGCGCGAATTAATCGCTCATATTGTGACAAAAACCATGGACCATGCGCAGGCATCTGAGCAAGTGCAAACAAAAGCACTTTCGTTGCCAACAACCGATAGAGCGCGTTTTGTAGAAGTGGTTGAAACCGAATTACTGAGTTTACATGAAGGTAATTTTGCCCGTTATAGAATAAGGCCTTCGGCCTTTGACGCTTGGCAGAAGATTTGGGGGTAGAGGCTCTATTATTCTTTTGTGGACGAAAGGTTACCTACACCCCAACCCACTCACGCAGCGCAGTCCACTCCTGGGCAGGCAAAAAACTAAACTTAGCTTGCTCAACAGCGCTGATAAACGGCTCAACCGAAGGGGCAAAATAAACCAACGCGACAACAGCTATAACCTGCGCGCCCGTCTCTAACGGAAAATCAATAGACAGTGGCTTTAAAGCTGTGCCAAAAGAGCGTTTAAACTCCATATCGGCCAAGTCGACGCTGTAAATCTCATCTAACGTTAAATGCGTCAACATACCCATGATAATAAATACCCCGGCGCACCAAGCAAAAACGATGCTGGTGCCACACAATACGCTCAATTGCACACTGGCCAATCCAAACATCGCGCAAGCCAACAAACTATGAACACTGCCCCGGTGAACAGTTACTTTCTCAAATAAAGGCAACAAAGCATAACGCACCAACGTATATATCAACGCCCCGATCAACCACAAACCAACCACCGACAAAACAGGATAAAACCACATCGCAAAAAACAGCGCCACCACCATTCCGAGCACCTTAAACACCAATCTTAGCGAGGTTGAATCATCAGAATCGATATCGGGCAACAAACCACCGAGCACGCCTAAAAACCACAGTGCGATAATTTCAGACTGATTCGCCAGCTGCAAACTCAATGCAGTGCTGGCGGTTAATGAACTGGTGATGGTTGCTGCGCTGAGGTGCGCTTGAAAGTTGGCCATGGATTTGTCTTATTCCGTAACAATGAAAACGCTTATTCTAACTGGATCACGCCCAAATCAACAATGTCGGCGCTGTTTTCATCCAGCGTGATATCAATTTCTCTTCCAGCAAAATCAGGCCCCGAATAACCTGGCATCGACACTCGCCGATTTTCTTTTTGAGCGGTACTTGATGGGATCACCAATTTGTACTGACCAAACGCCAACCCCCGGACAATTGTTGAGCCCCAGTCATAACGTATCTTACCGTTGGCCCTGCGCAATCTAAACTGAATATCGGGCTGTGAAAACGCCACTTTCAAATCCCTACCCGGTTTTAAAACCACTTCAAGTTCTTTAGGTTCATCCACAAGCTCAAACGACGAACTTGACCATGACGCCGCACCGGGTACCTCAATAGACGCATAATATACGCCTGTTGCCAAACTCGAAAAAGTGATCTGCTCAGCCACGCCAGCACTGATGGCACCATAGGTTTGCGAAAAATTAACATCAACGCCCGCTTTACCGCCACGATAATTCAAACGAACAATAGCCTTTTTGTCGGTAACTTCGCCAGGTAGCTGATCAAGATTAAGATTAAACACCAGCGGTAAAGTTTTGACGTCCAGTGTAACAATGTCGCCAAGACCTGATGTTGAAATTCGGGTAGCAAAGAATCGGTCTTTTGGTGTTTTGAGTTTATTGGTTGAAGCCACCGTTAAAAATGCTTCACCTTTTGTCACTCTGGCAATATCACCGGCAATCTCAAAAGTCCCATCGGGGCCTGTCTTCAAAGCGCCGTGTGTTTTTCCTCCAGAATAACTGACCAACCAACTGATCGAAGTATCGGTTTGCAATTTGCCATTGACCAAAAGCTTGAATTTCGCTGATTTGGGCGCGATTGGTACATCAACCTCAATGCCCATAGCCCTGAGGGTTGTAGCTGCTTTTTGGGCAGCTTTTAAATAAGGCCCCTTCAAAATAGCCATTAAAACCGCTTTGGTTTCAGGCCTTTGCAAATCTGCCAATAAACCACTGGCCCACTCTACATGCATCAAATCGCCGTTGGTATCGACGGTTGCCAAAATATAACCCAATAATGCCTTTTGCTGTTTTTCAGTTGCCTTATTTGAATGAATTACCGTGTTTGGTTGAGTTACAGAGTGTCCCGGGGTAATAAAGTGCTTAATGGCTCTAATATAAAACTGATTAGTAGCAAAAAATGGCAGCGCCCCCATATCAAGCAAATATTCGACAGCACCATCACCGCCAAATTTCTCCAACTCATTCAAGTGAAAATATTGTTTATCCAAAGCCGCACCAATATGTAGCGCTTGCCAATCAACTCCGACAAAATCGAAAAGCTGTACAGTCAGTTCAGACAAACCCTTATTGCGCCAGTGCCAATCATCTGGTTTATATTTTAACAAGGCGCCAACAACCCCATCGAACCGCCTTTGCGCCAGCAACGACATCAAAATGATACTATCTCGTCTTGTGGTAAACCCCCTGCTGTCGGCACCACAACTGACACCACAAGTAACAATGGCTTTAATCGTGTCATTTTGACCGCCCGCCAAAAAACCGGCGACCACAGCATTAAAACCAACCCAATGCTTTTTCGCATAAACCCCGTCAGTTTCACCACCATTTTGCAAATAACTGTCGAACTGACGTTTCACCGAACGATACAATCGCCAAGCCTGTTGCAATCGCTCAGACGCTCCAGACAAATGTGCTGGCAACGGTTCGCCTTTCATTTCAAGCTTAACATTAGCTGATTTACCTTGTGCCAAAATCAACCGCAACTCTCGGGTCAGCCAATAACGGCCCAAATCATCCAGATATTGAGTCTGAAGCATCGAATCTTCGACCTTTTGTGTCGCACGCTCCAGTAACTGCTGGTAATCACTGTCATCACCACGAGCCAATATCATCGGAATAAGTGAACCCGCAGACATCACTCGTTCAAAATCATCAACCACACTAGCGTCTTTTTCGACCTTGTCTAGCAGCAACCAGAGCTGCTCAACGCTCACCTTGCAAAACTCAAACTTACATTTAAATTGTAAATTCCGAGTATAATTATGCAGGGGCAAACCCGTTTTGGTCATGATTTGAGATATTGGTAGAAACGGCTCATCAGCACAGGCCTGTACTGCACTTATACATGAACATGTACATGCCAAATACAACAACACCCTATAAATAAACTTTTGCATACATCCTCCCGTCATTAAATCTATGTAATCATCCATAATGCTTTATAAAAAATAATCTACCCTGACTATAGTTGCTTTGCCAACAGATATTTTTCTCCATGAAAGTTAGCGCTCCTGCAAACCGATTTTGAAAATAACGAATTCACAGTCCTTTATCAATACTAAAACCAGACACTCCATTATCAAAAACAGCCAACCCGCCTAGCCCAAACCGCCGATGTACATCCCCTTGCCGCTCTGCTAATATCTTGTTTATAGTCACAATTTATTATAAAAACGAGAGCTGCTGTGAAAGCCAATTCCATAGACATCGCATACCGTGCCGGGGTATCCCAGTCAACCGTTTCGCGAGCACTGCGCGACAGCCCACTGGTTAACAAAGAAACCCGCGAACGCATTCAGGCCATCGCCAAAGAGCTCAATTACAAAGTCGACAAAAACGCCAGCAACTTGCGCATGCAAAGCTCCAAAACCATTGCTCTTTTGTTGTTTGAAGACCCCACCAGTGACGATTCAATGATCAACCCATTTTTTCTGTCAATGCTCGGTAGCATCACCAAATACACCGCCAAAGCGGGTTACGACCTACTGGTATCATTCCAGCAAATGAACGCCGACTGGCACGCCGATTACGAAGACAGCAACAAAGCCGATGGCATAATCTTGCTCGGTTACGGCGATTACGAAGACTACAAAAACAAACTTTCACAACTGATTAATCAAGGCACCCGATTTGTCCGCTGGGGCGCCGAAGCCGAGGATTTACCCATAGTGTCAATCGGCTGCGGCAATGTCGATGCTGGCTTTAAAGTCACCCAATATCTGGCGAGTCTGGGCCGCAAGAAAATGGCCTTTTTAGGTGGTGCGGACAGCTCATGCCCTGAGTTTTTAGACCGTTACCAAGGCCATTGCCAGGCGCTTAAAGAAGCTGGGCTAGAAGTCAGCGACAAAGTACAAATAGATGCCATCACTACCGAAGAATCGGGTTATCAGGCCTGTAACGAATTGATTGCACTAAATAAGCCTTTTGATGCCATATTTGCTGCCAGCGACCTAATTGCCATTGGGGCAATAAAAGCATTAAAAGAAAACTACATTAGAGTGCCAAAAGACGTTGCCGTGGTGGGTTTTGACAACATCGCCACCGCTTCAAGCGTGTCACCGCCTTTAACCACCATGAAACAAGACACAGTCAAAGCAGGCGAATTACTGGTAGAGAATTTGTTGAAACTCATAGACGGTGAAAAAGTTAGCTCAGTACAGATGGAAACCGAACTGGTTGTACGCAAATCGTGTGGAACACAAACCGCTGGTGAAGTTTAGCGTGAGGGCAACAACCATAAAATGGCGGTTTATACCGCTATTATGCCTACTCACCAGCCCTAGCCAAAGCCAAACCACCGACCTCAAATACATCAAAGCCGTCGACCCAGCATTATACCAAAAACTGCTAAAAATAGAGCAATGCCAAAAACAAAAGAAGACAGCAGAGCAATGTAAAACCAACTTAACCGCAAGCGTCACACCAACCCAAGATAAAGCACCAAGTAAACCACGCGATTGGTGGAATGTCAGCGCATATGATGACCCAGGACTAGCGCCTCAGTGGTATCACGCAATACAGAGCGATGCCTCATTCAACAAAATGAAGGGCAACATATCAGGATCGCAATACAGTACAAAACTCCAATACTATACCCGCTACAACGCCTGGACCAACAGCGCGTATTTAAGCTATTCAAAAGACAACATCAGCCAATCTAATGTCCTAGTATCCAACAGACGTAACCGTTTGCTCAACTTTGGTAGCCGTTATGATTTAAACGATACATGGTATGCTCAAGCAGGTTACGCGCACGAACAAGACAGCATTTTGTCGATAAAAGACAAGAATATACGTTACATTGGCACTGGGGCATTCCTCGTAGACTCACCCACCGTTAAGTTAAACCTGTTAATGGCCATAGGCAGACAAACCGAAAACTTTTCAGAACAAACCAGCCTTGTTACTGGCCAATTTGATTTCGATTACCGCATCGCCTATCTCTATCAACAATTCGATTGGGCCCTGAGCGAAGACCTCAATTTCAATCAGGCTTTCTCTGTAGTGCACGGTATGGACAACCTGCCCAACTTTACGGTAATTGACACTACAGAATGTATCGAAACATTCAGCGAAGCAGCAACCTATTGTGTTGAAGGTTACAACAAACCCACCAACTACAAATTTACCATGGGGTTGGAATATGAAATCAACCAATACATATCACTGCTGTACAACATCAGCATCAACCACGACAGCCAGCCACTACTAGATGACCAAAGCAATAATTCATCGCATAAGATTGGGATTCGGGCGAGTTTTCAATAGGTTTGGTTTGCGGGATTTTTTTGTCTTTACACCAACACTGGCAAAACCACTATGAGATACCCACTAATAATTCACTACGACACAATCGCCTACGGTGTAACCGTGCCCGATATACCAGGTTGCATCAGTGCGGCTGATACTCTTGATGAAGCGATGTAAAATATAGAAGAGGCCATCGACGGCCATTTGAGCATTCTTGGGGAAGATGGTGCAGCCATTCCCCAAGCCAGTAGCGTTGATGATTATTGCCAATTGGCGAAAGACGAAGGTGCAATTTTGTCGGTCGTTGACATCGATATCGCCCGCTATCTGGGCAAGGCGACAAAAATCAATATCACATTACCCCAACATTTAATCACCCGTATCGATGAGGCAGTTAGTGCAAACCCCCAATATAAAAGCCGCTCTGGCTTTTTGTCACAGTCTGCCATTTCCACATTAAATGTCGGTTAATAATTTACAGGAATAATTGTGCCACAGCGTTTGGCACAATTGATATCAACCGGGCAATACGCCATAGTGTCGACATCAACGGTTAAGAACAATAGAATGATATAGCACAATGACTCCATCAATAGGCATGGCATGAATCAAAAAACAATTCTTGATGAACAACATTACCTCGTTTTTCTCGATAGCATTAAAACGCAAATCAGAGAAGCCTGAGTTCAAGTAGCACGTAGTGCTAATCGAGAGTTGATTAAGCTTTATTGGTCCTTGGGTAAAATCATCACTGAAAAACAACAACAACTTGGTTGGGGTAAATCAGTGGTTGAACAACTTGCCAAAGATCTCCAACAAAATTTTGAGGGGCGTAGCGGTTTCTCGACTCAAAATTTATGGTATATGCGTCAGTTTTATCAAGAATATCAAGGTGAAACAAATCTCCAACAGCTTGTTGGAGAAATTCCATGGGGTCAAAACTTGACAATAATGTCTAAAGTCAAAGATTTGGCAGCACGGCGCTATTACCTTGAAGCAACTCTAGAAATGGGATGGAGTCGCAATGTTCTGATCCATCAAATTAAGTCACAAGCTTTCGAACGCCATCAGCTTGTAGAAAAACAGCATAACTTTCAAAAAGCGCTGCCGAAACATCTAGCAGAACAAGCCGACCAAGCAATGAAAGACGTATACATGCTCGATATGTTGGGCGTAGAAAAACCGGTTTTAGAAGCGGAGCTTGAAGCCCGTATGGTTGCAAAAATTCAGGCTGTCATGCTGGAATTAGGATATGGCTTTGCCTTCATCGGTAATCAATATCGAATTGTCGCCAATAAAAAAGAGTATTTTATTGATTTACTGTTTAGCAATCGCCGCATGAATGCATTGGTCGCCATCGAGCTTAAAATAGGCCCTTTTAAACCCGAATACGCCGGAAAAATGAATTTCTACCTCAACCTATTGGACGATTATGTACGGGAGGCTGGCGAGAATCCGTCAATCGGAATTATTCTGTGCACGGAGCGGGATAATTTTGAAGTTGAATATGCGTTGCGTGGCCTTGATAAGCCAGTTGGTGTTTCCGGCTATTTATTAACACAGGAATTGCCTGAAGACTTAAAAGATAAACTTCCAAACGCCAAACAGCTAGCAGATGAAATCCGTAAAGAAATGGGCACCATCACATCGCCTAATTAAATAACAGATTCAGCTGAGCAATAAACCATATAAAATCAATCCCCCAAACACCCACCCTCTAATTGCATACGTATGCAAGCAATTCATTTTCATTGCATACGTATGCAGTATATTGCTCATTGGTCCCTACTGCCGTAATTTATAAGTTTATAAATTGGACAGTGAAGTTACCCTATGACAAAAAAACAGAACAGCAAGCCGAACACTAAAAAAAGTGCCCCGTTAAGTGTTGCTCAATTTAAAAGCCGGGTACTCCAACACATCAATTATACCTTGGGCACCCATGCCGAGGGCGCGAGTAAAGAAGCTTGGTGGCGAGCCACTTGTTTAGCTGTAAACGAAGTCATTTTTGAGCGGTTGCAAAGCACCCACCGCGACCATATAGAGCGCGATGTGCGCGCCGTAAATTACCTGTCACTCGAATATCTAATGGGTCGTCTGTTATCTGACAACCTGCATAACTTAAACCTTTTCCCTGTTGTCGACAAGGCTCTTGCCGAAGTCGGTATGGAACTACCTAACATCCTAGAAGAGGGGCCAGACTTAGCCCTTGGCAACGGCGGATTAGGCCGCTTAGCCGCTTGTTACCTCGACTCACTAGCCACCAAAGAATTGCCCGCCATTGGTTATGGCATTCATTACGAACACGGTTTATTCAAACAATATTTCGATAATGGCCGTCAGGTCGAAGTGCCTGACGAATGGCGCGAATATGGCAATCCGTGGGAAGTCTGCCGCCCCGAAAGCATTCAAAAAGTGGCCCTTTATGGCTATGTAGAAACCGAACACCGTGCAGATGGCAGCGAAAAGAAAACTTGGCATGGCGCCACCCAAATTAAAGGCGTGCCATGGGATGTGCCAGTTGTTGGTTACAACTCAAACACGGTAAATATTCTGCGCTTATGGGAAAGTCGCTCTGCCGATCACCTCGACTTGGCCGAATTCAACGCCGGTGCCCATCATGATGCCCAGCGCGACAAGGTTCACGCCGAAACCATTTCAAAAATCCTTTACCCAGGTGATGACTCTGAAGAAGGCCGTGAATTGCGCTTTATTCAGCAATATTTCTTCTGTGCCTGCTCTATTAAAGACATCGTTCGCCGCTACCAGCGCAAACATAAAGATGATTGGTCAGAATTTACCGACAAAGTTGTCATTCAACTTAACGACACTCACCCAACCATCGCCATTCTCGAATTAATGCGAGTATTGGTCGACGACAACGATGTTAACTGGTTTGTCGCTTGGGACATGTGCCGCAAAATATTTGCCTACACCAATCACACATTACTGCCCGAAGCCCTTGAAAAATGGTCAGTTAATCTTTTTGAACGCGTTTTACCACGCCACCTCGAATTGCTTTATCAAATCAACGAATTCTTTTTAAATGAAGAGGTCAACAAACGCTGGCCGGGCGACATGAGCAAACGCGCCTCATTGTCATTAATAGAAGAAGGACAGTCACGCATGGTCCGAATGGCCAACTTGTGTGTTGTTACTGCATTTAAAGTTAACGGCGTAGCCGAAATTCACTCAAAGCTGGTCAAACAAGACTTGTTTCCTGACTTTGCCGCCATTTGGCCCGACAAATTTATCAACGTCACCAACGGCATAACGCCTCGTCGTTGGTTAAAAGCCTGTAATCCCAAATTGTCTAAATTAATCGACACCAAAGTTAAAAGCGATTGGGCCAAAAACCTACAAGATTTAACCGCGCTGGCTGATTATGCCGACGACCCTAAATTTCAACGCGACTTCATGGCAATTAAACAGCAAAACAAAGTTGCGCTCAGCCAAACAATCAAAGAACTTTGTGATGTAGTAGTCGACCCAACCGCGATTTTCGATGTGCAAATCAAACGGATGCACGAATACAAACGCCAGCACCTTAACTTGCTGCACATCATCGCTTTGTATCGCCGTTTACTCGCCAACCCAAATGACGATATGCACCCAAGAGTGTTTATCTTTGGTGCCAAAGCCGCGCCGGGTTACTACTTAGCCAAAGAGATCATTTACGCCATCAATAAAGTCGGCGAAAAAATTAATAACGACGAGCGCATTAACGGCAAACTCAAAGTGGTTTTCTTACCGAACTACCGAGTGTCGCTGGCCGAAAAAATCATACCTGCTGCGGATGTTTCAGAACAAATCTCGACCGCAGGCAAAGAAGCCTCGGGCACCGGAAACATGAAACTCGCGCTCAACGGTGCCGTCACCATAGGCACAATGGACGGCGCTAACATCGAAATAGCTGAAGAGGTCGGCGACGACAACATTTTCATCTTTGGTCACACCGTCGACACCATCAAAGAACTTGACCAAAAAGGCTATCACAGCAGCCACTACTACCAACACAACGAAGAAATTCGCGCTTGTTTAGATTGGCTCGACACCGACTATTTCACCCCGGGCAGCCCGGGTGAATTGAGCGCCATTAAACGTTCATTACTCGATGCTGGCGATCATTATAAAGTGCTGGCCGATTATCAAGCCTATAGCGATGCGCAAAAAGCGCTCGACAAAGCCTACAAAGACCCAGCCCGCTGGGCAAAAATGGCCGTAATTAACACCGCCAGAATGGGCAAATTCACGTCAGACAGAGCCATCGGCGATTACGTCGATACCATCTGGAAACTAGAAGCAAATACCAAGGCTTAAGCAAAATGAACCTAACAGACGACATAAGTGAAGGCATAAATGCCGTGCTCGGTGCCCATCACGCACAGCCCCATGCATTTTTGGGGATGCACCCCAATGCCAAATCGGGTTACCTTGAAGCAAGAACTTTTCAACCCGGTGCGATTGCCGTATCGGTCGTCGCCAAAGACAGCGGCAAAGTAGTCAGCAAACTAACCCAGCAAGATGACAGCGGTATTTTTGTAAACACACTTCGCCGCAAGCGCCCCTTCAACTACCTGTTAAAAGTTGCCTACAGCGATAGTGAGTGTTTACTAGAAGACCCATTCTCGTTCGACTCACTGCTCAGCGATTTTGATATTCACCTATTAAGCGAAGGCAAACACAACAAAGCCTACGACAAAATGGGCGCTCACATCACTGAACATGCTGGCGTAAAAGGCGCATCATTTACCGTATGGGCACCTAACGCCAGCAGCGTGTCGGTGGTTGGTGATTTCAACGATTGGGATGGTCGTCGCCACCCCATGGGCAACCGCAATCAATCAGGCATTTGGGATATATTCATCCCTGCCCTGCAAGCTGGCCAACACTACAAGTTCGAAATTAAAGATATCGAGCAAAACGTATTGCCACTAAAAGCCGACCCCTATGGCAGTGCTGCACAAATGCGCCCGAATACGGCGTCGGTATTAATCGAAGAACCTTCGTTTGTATGGCAAGACAAAAGCTGGTTAGAAAGTCGTGAATTACGCAACCGAAAAGACGCACCCATTTCAATTTACGAAGTGCACCTAGGCTCGTGGAAACGCGGCGAAGACAACAGCTTTTTAAACTACCGCGAATTAGCCGACCAACTAGTGCCCTACGCAACCGACATGGGTTTCACTCACATGCAATTAATGCCAGTGAGCGAATACCCGTTTGACGGCTCATGGGGTTATCAACCAGTAGGTTTGTTTGCACCAACCAGTCGCTTTGGCAGCGCTGAGGATTTTCAATACTTCGTCGATAAATGCCACCAAGCCGAATTGGGGTTGCTTATTGACTGGGTACCGGGGCACTTTCCTAACGACCCTCACGGGTTAGAGCGCTTCGACGGCACCCATTTATTTGAACACGCCGACCCAAAACAAGGCTTTCACCCCGACTGGAACACCCTTATTTACAACTATGGCCGGCAAGAAGTTGCGAACTTTCTCATTGCCAGCGCCATGGTGTGGATGGACAAATACCATGTCGACGGCATTCGCGTAGACGCTGTAGCGTCAATGTTATACCTCGACTACAGCCGCGAGCCCGGCGAGTGGGTGCCAAACCACCTTGGTGGCCGCGAAAACCTCGAAGCCGTAGCGTTTATCCAAAACTTCAACCGCACATTATACCGCGACTTTCCCGGTGCATTTACCGTTGCCGAAGAGTCAACCGCATGGCCAGGCGTGTGTAAAAGCGTTGATGAAGACGGCCTAGGTTTTGGTTACAAATGGAATATGGGCTGGATGAACGACACGTTAGAATACATCAAACGCGACCCCGTTCACCGCCAACATCACCACAACGAAATCAGCTTTGGATTGGTTTACGCCTTTGACGAAAACTTCATATTGCCACTGAGCCACGACGAAGTAGTACATGGCAAAGGGTCGATGATAGAAAAAATGCCCGGTGATGGCTGGCAGCAATTTGCCAACTTACGCGCCTATTACGGCTTTATGTGGGCACACCCGGGCAAAAAACTGATTTTTATGGGATCTGAATTTGCTCAAGGCAAAGAATGGAACCACGACAGTAGCCTAGATTGGCACCAACTCGACATCGACTGCCATCAAGGAGTACAAAGCTTGATAAAAGACCTAAACAACGTTTACCGCTCAACGACTGCATTACATCAAAAAGACTGCGAAAGTGATGGTTTTAGCTGGTTAGACTACGAAAATGCCGACCAATCAATATTCGCCTTTGTACGTTACGGCAAAGACCAAGGCCGCCCAGTGATAGTGGTGAGCAACTTCACCCCACAAACCCATCACAACTTTCGCATTGGTGCGCCAGTAGTTGGTCATTACAAAGAGATACTCAACACCGATGCCGAGATTTATGGCGGCAGCAATCAGGGTAACCTTGGCGGCGTAACCAGTGAAGCAACTGCTTGGCAAAACCAACCAAACTCACTGCTAATCACCGTGCCTCCACTTTCAACCCTAATGTTTGAGCTTGTATGATGCGCACAGGCAAACCTTACCCACTAGGTGCCACACCCGATGAACAAGGCACCAACTTCGCCTTGTTCTCGGCCAATGCCACCAAAGTAGAACTGTGCTTGTTCAGTGCCAATGGCTGCGAAGAATTGCAACGCATTGAACTAACAGGCTATTCAGACGAAGTTTGGCACGGCTATTTGCCCGGTGCCAAACCCGGCGATCTGTACGGCTACCGCGTGCACGGTCCGTTCGAACCACACAACGGCCACCGCTTTAACGCCAACAAATTGGTGATAGACCCTTACGCTCGGCAGCTGCACGGTGAATTAATTCATTCAGACACCCATTTAGCGTTTGATGCCACCAGCTTACAACAAGATTTAACCCTAGATTTTCGCGATAACGCCCCGTTTATGCCCAAATGCGTGATCACCTCACCCATGAAAAAAGCACAACCAAAGGCTAGTGTTGACGACAGCATTATTTACGAATTACACGTAAAAGGCTTCACCAAGCTCAACCCAAAGTTACCCGCCAATTTACGCGGTACCTACAAAGGTCTGGCCGATGACGCAGTGCTAGATTACTTAAGCGGACTTGGCATCACTAGCGTCGAACTATTACCCGTACACGCCTTTGCCGACGAACCATTTTTAAAAAACAAAAACCTCACCAACTACTGGGGTTACAACAGCTTTTCGTTCTTCGCTCCGCATCAGGCATACAGCAGCACAGGCCAAATAGACGAATTCAAACACATGGTAGAGCGCTTTCATTCGCGCGACATCGAAGTAATTTTAGACGTAGTCTACAACCACAGCGCCGAGGGCGACCACCTTGGCCCAACATTCAGTTTTAAAGGCATAGACAACGCATCGTACTATCGTTTAAAACCGAGCGACCCGCGTTTTTACCTCAACTATTCGGGCTGCGGCAACACCATAGACTTGCAACACCCACGAGTTTTACAACTGGTAATGGACAGCCTACGTTACTGGGTTGAAATTATGGGCGTTGATGGCTTTCGCTTTGATTTGGCGTCAATACTTGGCCGCGAGAACGACGATTTTGCGCCAATGGGCAGCTTTTTCAAATGCCTACGACAAGACCCAGTATTGGCAGGTGTAAAACTCATCGCCGAACCTTGGGATATAGGCCACGGTGGTTATCAACTGGGGCGCTTCCCAAGCAATTGGCTTGAATGGAATGACCGCTTTCGCGATACCGTGCGCCGCTTTTGGCGTGGCGACAAAGGCCAATTGCCCGACTTAGCCAGCCGACTGCATGGGTCTAGCGACTTGTTTGAACAGAAAAATGCTCAACCTGCCGCCAGCGTAAATTTTATTACCAGCCACGACGGCTTCAGCTTGGCCGACTTAGTCAGCTTTGAGCAGCAAAACAACTACGCCAATGGCGAAAACAACCATGATGGCCACAAAACCAACTTCAGCAACAATCATGGCGCCGAGGGCGAAACAGACAATCACGCAATAAAACAAATTAGATTGCAGCAACAGCGCAACCTTTTAGCCACCTTATTTTTGGCGCAAGGCACACCAATGCTGCTGGCTGGTGACGAGTTTGGCAACAGCCAAAGCGGCAACAACAACGCGTATTGTCAAGACAACGAAATAAGTTGGTTAGCATGGCAACAAGCTTTTAACTACGAGAAGCCAAAAAACCATGAGTTATTCGATTTTGTTAGCCAACTCATCACCCTGCGAAAGGTTCACCCTCTGCTTAACCGCAGCGAATACCAGCATGGCGTGAAAAAGTCAGCCACGCTCGACTTACCCGACATCAGCTGGTTACACGCCGATGGCCGGCCAATGCAAGACAGCGACTGGCACAACGGCGACTCAAAATGCATCGCCATGCTTTTAGCTTCTACAAACAACCAGGCATCAACTCAGCCGATAGACAAACAAACCGTTCATGACGACCAAGCATTGCTCATCATACTCAACGCACACGCCAAAGAACTGGCTTTTGAGTTACCGCTCGAAAACCACTGGCAACAACTACTAGACACATCCAGCGATGCAGGTGTTTACCAAACCCCCTGCACTGCTTGTGAAACAACTTTGACTAAAACCACATTGACTGTGCCCGCGCGCAGCACTCAGGTTTTGGTCTATAACAACCCCTTAAAAATTAAAGAGAAATAACCTCATGACGTCACTTAACAAACGGGTAAACCAACTTGCCGCTTTGGTTGGCATACAATCGGGATACACCGACAACTCCGGCAACCAAGTGCAAACCAGCGAAAAATCCCGCGATGCTTTGCTTGGCGCCATGGGTTACCAACTTGACGATGCCCAGCAAACCGAACAAGACATTATTCGACTGCGTGACAGCCAATGGCTACAAGTTGTGCCACCCGTTGCCATGATCAACGCCGAAGACTCGCAATACAGCCTGTATTTAACCACCGATGAATCTTTGGGCAACGCCCGAATTTACTGGAAAATAACCACCGAAGCTGGCGAAGAAATTAAAGAAACCGTGCGCTTGTCAGAACTGGCCATAGGCGAACAAAATACCATAGGTGAAACAACCTACCAGCGTAAACGCTTAGATATTCCCAAGTTGGCCGAAGGCTATCACAGCATTGAAATTGAAATTGCAGACCAGCACCATAACTGCCAACTCATCGTAGCCCCCAAAACCTGCTACGGCCCGCAAGACGCGGGTGATTTCAAAATGTGGGGTTTTGCCGCGCAATTGTACTCACTTAAAAAAGACAACGGTTGGGGCATTGGCGACTACGGCGACTTAACCAATATCGTAGGTAAAGCCGCCGCACAAGGCGCGTCTGTCATTGGCTTGAATCCACTGCATCCGTTATATCCCGGCAACCCGGCACATCGTAGCCCATATTCACCCACCAGCCGCTGCTTTTTAAACACCCTTTATATTGATGTCACTAAAGTGCCCAACTTTAACGACTGCAAACCGGTTAGAACCTTGGTTAACTCTTTCGAGTTCAAACAAAAGCTTAATGGTTTAAATTCATCAGATCACATCGATTACGCCGAGACGGCTGGCTGTAAATACCAAGTGTTAGACTTGTTGTATGCCCACTTTCATCGTAACCACATTAAAAAGCAGTCAGAACTTTCGCAGCAGTTTGATGCTTTTAAAGCCGAGATGGGTGAAGAGTTAGAGCGTTTCGCTACATTTGATGCTTTATACGAACACTTTCGTAAAAAAGACTTCAACGCCTACAGCTGGACCGACTGGCCAGAGCGCTATCAAGATCCTGATAGCGATTTTGTCCAAAAATTCAAAGCCCGCAACAGCCGCCGCATCGACTACTTCATGTATTTGCAATGGTTGGCCGACACACAACTTGGTGAAGCAGCCCAAGCTGCCGACGATAGCGACATGGCCATTGGTCTATACCTAGATTTAGCCGTAGGTTGTGACGGCGGCGGCGCCGAAGTTTGGGGCGACAAAGACGCCTACGTAGCCGGTGTTGGCGTTGGCGCACCACCAGACATGCTCAACCCAATGGGACAGAACTGGGGCTTAACCCCAATCAATCCTGTAGCGTTAAAAGCCAAAGCTTATCAACCACTTATCAGCGCACTACGCAGCAATATGCGTTACGCTGGCGCACTTCGAATTGACCACGTATTTGGCCTAATGCGCCAATACTGGGTTGGCCCGGGCCTTGACGCAACAGAGGGTGCCTACGTAACCTTCCCGCTAGACGACATATTACGAGTAATAGCATTAGAATCACGCCGCGCAAAATGCGTAGTAGTAGGCGAAGACTTAGGCACCACACCTGACGGATTTGGCGACATCATGGCGCAATCGGGTTTATTGTCATATAAAGTACTGTACTTTGAACGCTGGGAATCGGGCCTATTCCAACGCCCAGAGTTGTATCCAGAGCAATCAATGGTCACAGTATCAACACACGACATGCCAACCTTGCCGGGTTGGTGGACAGGCCGCGATTTAGATTGGCGCGAACAATTGTCGTTATATCCAAAGCAGGAAATGGCTCAACATGAGCGAGATAATCGCGTAGAAAGCCGCGAAATGTTGTTAGATGCGTTGTTAGATGCCGATGTGTTGCCAATAGAAAAGCAACCAATGATATCGCCACCAGAAGCAAACTTAGATTTAACCTTGGCCGTGCAAGCATTTTTAGCCCGCTCACCGGGTAGAATTCAGCTAATACCAATGGAAGACGCCATAGGTTTACAAGAGCAAGTAAACATACCGGGCACGATAGACGAGCACCCAAACTGGTTGCAACGCTTGCCATTCACGGTAGACGAATGCTGGCAGCAAGAGAGCTTAGGCACGCTGGTTGATGTGATGCAAAAAGAACGACCATTACGGGTGGTTTAAGGTCAAAAACTTCACACGGAGGCACGGTGACATGGAGGTTCACGGAGAAAACCAAAAAGAATCAAGGGGTCAGAGACGTTGATCCCCCTTAAACCCCTTTAATATCAGCATCTTAAAATCAAGGGGCCAGAGTAGAGCATGAATGTAAATCGTACGTCGTTATTTTGAATCAAATATTGTTAATGGTTCCAATTACATCTGCTGTTTTGCGCTCTATGTATACTCTCTCTGGCCCCTTGATTCTATATATTTGATTTATCAGTAGAAAATAATGAATCAACGTCTCTGACCCCTTGATTCTGGAGAACTACCGACATGTTCGGAAAATTAAAATATGCCTTGCTGGCACTAGCCCTTACTGGCTGCGTATCACAAGACCACCAAGCTAAAACCCAAACCGACGAGCCAAGCTACCTCGAACGCAACGTTCAAGACGATGTGTTTTACTTTGTCTTACCCGACCGTTTTAACAATGGCGATACCAGTAATGACCAAGGTTCAAAAACGCTTGCCATTTCACAAGGCGGTTTCAAACCCGAATTTAAAGGCGGATACCACGGCGGTGACATTCGCGGCTTGCAACAAAAACTCGATTACATTCAAGACATGGGCGTTACCGCGATTTGGTTAACCCCAATATTACGCAACCAAGCCGTACAAAGTGGTGTATCGGGGTATCACGGCTATTGGGTATTAGATTTTACTCAAATAGACCCACATTTGGGCAGTAACGCCGATCTTAAAGCCTTTATCGACGCAGTTCATGACAAAAACATAAAAGTGTTTTTCGACATTATCACCAACCACACCGCCGATGTAATCAAATTCACCGAATGCCACGGCGAAGACGGCACTGGTTGGTCGACACGCGAAAGCCGCTGCCCATACAAAACTCTGGCTCAAAAAGCCACAGGCGATGAATACACTACCGTCATTCCCAAAGGTTCAGAATTCGTAAAATCACCTGCATGGCTTAACGACCCCAAGTTTTACCACAACCAGGGCGACAGCACCTTTGAAGGCGAAAACTCAATATACGGCGACTTTTTTGGCCTAGACGATATCGACACCGACAACCCATTAGTGGTTCGAGGCATGATAGAAATTTTCACCAACTTGGTTACCGAGTTCAAACCTGACGGCTTTAGAGTCGACACTGTAAAACACGTTAACATGGAATTTTGGCAGCAGTTTTCACCACCTGTAATTGAACATGCCAAAAAAATTGGTATTCCCAACTTCTTCATGTTCGGCGAGGTTTATAGCGGAGACTCAGACGTTCTAAGCAGTTTCACCACCACAGGCAAACTACCGTCGGTGCTAGATTTTGGCTTTCAAGGTGCGGTGTATCGTTCAATAGTTGCTAACAAAGGTGCCCACCACCTAAAAGCATTATTCGACAATGACAAAAAATACAACGACCACGACAGCAACGCTAACCAACTACTCAACTTTGTGGGCAACCACGACATGGGTCGCCTTGGCTATCATTTGGATAACAATGAATTTGGCTGGAGCGAAGCGCAAAAGCTCAAACGCAGCAAATTGGCCCATGCCCTGATGTTCTTCGCCCGAGGCATTCCGGTGATTTACTACGGTGATGAACAAGGCTTTACAGGCGATGGCGGTGACCATGCTGCCCGCCAAGACATGATGCCCTCAAAAGTCGCCAGCTTTAACGACGATACCTTGCTGGGCACAACCAAAACCACAGCAGACGACAACTTCGACAAAACCCACCCGTTGTATCAGTCGTTTAAAGAATACGCCGCTGTTTACCAAAAATACCAAGGTTTACGCCACGGCGAACATGAAACGTTTTTCGCCGACGATAAGCCCGGTATTTACGGTTTTACCCGCAAAGTAGCAGGCACTAACGAAAACTACGCCGTGGTGTTTAATACATCGATGGATTCAAAAACAGTGGAGTTGCCTAGTGTTGGTAATGGATATGTCGCTGTTTATAGCAATGCTGGTGCCAAACTTGATGGGTTTAACCTGACGGTTGGTGGATTGGATTTTGCTATCTTTCGAGTAAAATAAGATATACAAGGTCGTGGTTCGACTCCAGGGATTGGAGGAGGTAGGGCGAAGCAGGATGCCCGAGCCGAGAGGAGCTTGCGACGAAGCCCGACGCATACAAAACGTTGGGCTTCCTCGTTCCTCGTCAACCACAACCTACAATTTTTTAACCATAAAATACTTACACCCGGTTTTGGGGTAACCCTCTTGCGTCCATTCCACCTTATAACCATGGCGTTCATAAAAAGGCTTGGCTTGAAAATCGAGGGTATCGAGCAAGCATTTAACACAACCACGGCTTTTGCCAGTGGCTTCAATTTGCGCCAACAACTTACTGCCAATATTCTGCCCACGCAATTCCTCTGACACCCACAAGTAATCAAGCAACAGCCAATCACCAAACGACCGAGCAGTCGCACCAGCAATCACCTCGCCCTGTTCGTTTTTCATCTGCACAGCCAGCGGCTTACGCTCGCTCACTTCCCAGTTTTGCCAATTGTATTCGGCGATTTTGTTGGTGAAAAAGTCTAATAAAGACTGGTCTGGGTTTTCGACTACTTCAATGGTCATTTGGTTTTCCTGTTTGTTCGAACAATGTAGGCGTTGAGTTTAAATGACCAAGCTCACAGACACCACCAGCTAATAGGTAGGAGTTGCGTCCCGCTACGATATTGGCCGAAGGCCAATCCAAAATATCGGACTCTACTGCCAACTCAAAAACATCGCGGCGAGGATCGATACTAGGATGTATTTTATTAGAGCAACGCAGGACGTTTCGCCTCGCCGATTCTACCAATGGGGTTCTTTCAATCAATATTGATATGTCAGATTAAACGAGTAATTAATGTAAAAACGGCTACAAAATTAACGTAATCAAACCCCTACAGCCCCCAAACAAAAGACCCTAACCCCTCAACTAAAACATCAACAACCCCAACCCCAACCCCATCCTTCACAACCAATCTCTGCGTACCGCCATAAAGCTGGTCAACCAACTCATAAGACCCATCACTCAACCCCCAAGCGCTAATAACATCAGCAGGAATCGTCAACTTAAACTCAGCCTTCTTCTGGGCATCAAAATTACTAACAACAATCAACCGCTCATCACCACTGTAACGAACGAACGCAAAAACCTTACTCAAAGATTCACTCTTGTCCAAAACAAGCGGCGCATACTCCCCAGTCAAAGCCTTACTGCTCGCAGAAAACGTCAACAATCGCTTATAAAAGTCTCGCAACGAAAGTTCATCAGCAGACAGCTGTCCGCCATCAAACTTGCCATCGTTCATCCAGCGTTGGTGGGCAGGTACGCCCCAGTAATCGAAGATTGTTGTGCGGCCCGGGCCGCCGAATCCGGCAGATTTTTCGCCTGCTTCACCTACGTCTTGACCAAAATACAACATAGTTGGTGAGGTGCTAATGAGAGCCGATACCACCATGCCTGGCATGGCTTTTTTGGCGCTGCCTGCAAAGTCGGGGCTGGCTATGCGGTGTTCGTCGTGGTTTTCCATAAAGTGCAGCATATGGTGTTCTATGTCGGCCATTCCCGCTTGAATGGGTATTAGCGCGCTGGCGTCAGCTTTACCTTGCATGATGGCTTTTATGGTGTCGTAAAATTCGACTTTGTCGTATAGGTAATCCATTTTGCCCAGTTTTATGTAGTCGCGATACATTTTTGGGTTGTATACCTCGGCCAGTAAAAAGGCGTTGGGGTTAATGGTTTTGATTGATGAATTCATGTAGCTCCAAAACTCTACTGGCACCATTTCGGCCATGTCGTATCTAAAGCCGTCTACGCCTTTAGCTTGCCAATAGCTGGCGATGTCGCGGAATTTTTTCCATGAGCTGGGCACGTCTTTACCAACCCAAAACGCAGCATGTTGTTGGTAGTTTTTGTCGGCGTATTCGGCTGGCAGTTCAGGAAAGTCATAGCTGCCGTCTGGTCGTACGCCAAAGTTAACTTTTACTGTTTCATACCAGTCGTAGGCGTCTGGCTGGGCTTTACGCGAACCGTTGCCAGTCCATTTGGCTGGTGATTCGGCAAATTTGTCGTCTACTAGTGGATGAGCTTCACCGCCTAGGGGTTTGTATCCGTCACGCGCTTTGGGCACTTTAAAGTCTTGGCCTGTGACGTAATAAAAGTTGCTATCTCGATGATATTCAACGGTTTTATCATCTGTTTGACCAAAGTCTTCAACGCCAGCGGGTTTGCTATGTGACGAATAACCTCGGGCAACATGATTGGGCACTATGTCGATAATCACTTTCATGCCGTTGTTGTGGGTTCGTGCTATTAAAGCTTCGAATTCTTGCAGGCGATTGGCTGGGTTTACAGCCAAATCGGGGTTTACGTTGTAGTAATCTTTAATGGCATATGGCGAACCCGCCCTGCCCTTGACCACATCTGGGTCGTCTTGGCTAAGGCCCAAATCGCTGTAGTCGCCCACTACCGCGTGATGCGGCACGCCGGTATACCATACGTGCGACACGCCCATGGCTTTGATTTCTTTAAGTGCCACATTGGTGAAATCGTTGAATTTACCCACGCCGTTTTCGGCTTTGGTGCCCCAAGGTTTGTTAGTGGTGTTTTTATTGCCAAACAGGCGGGTAAACACCTGATAAACAACAGGCTTTCCTTCAGCTTTATAGGAAGTTTTAGGCGTTGATTCGTTCGAGGTGACACAAGCAGTCACCGACAGGGCCAGCAGGCCGGGCAAAGCGTACTTAAACATTGATTAATCCTGATTATTAGGTGAAGGCTGTGCGTGAACGGTCAACTCGTCAATGAGTTGAAACTGCGGTTGGGTCAGCATTTGAAATACGGTCTCGGCCAGCGCATCGGGCTGCAATGCCTGCTGTGCAGACTGGTTGCCCGGAGTATTGTTGTTAAAGCAGGTGTCGATAATGCCGGGGTTGAGCAACGACACTTTTATGCCGTGCTTTTGCACTTCTTGCAGCAAACTAAGGCTAAAACCTCGCAAGGCAAATTTGCTGGCGGCGTAAACCGCCATGTTGCCGAGCGGTCGAGTACTTAAGTCTGACGCGATGTTAATTATGTGGCCTTGTCGCCTTTCGAGCATGCTTGGCAACAAGGCATAACTTAGGTGTATGGCTGCTTTGATGTTCACGTCGATAATGGCGTCATGCTCTGCTGGAGTGTGCTCCATGAAGGGTTTGTAATAGCCAGAGCCTGCGTTGTTGATGAGTATGTCGACTGCACCAAAGGTTGCTTGTATTTGCTCTGCGCATTGTAAAGTGGCTTCGGTGCAGCTTAGGTCGACGGCGAAAGCGTGGGCTTTTATGCCGTGCTCAGTTATTAATTCGTTAGCCAATTGAGCTAGCGCTTCGGCACTTCTTGCGACAAGGGCTAAGTTACAGCCTTCTTGGGCCAGACGTTTGGCTATTGCTCGGCCGAGGCCTTTGCTGGCACCGGTGACTACTGCTGCTTTGTTGGTTAACGACATGATTTTTCTCTTAAATATGGGTTTGATGTTGTAACCGTCCATGGGGATCCTCCGCCATCCATGGCGGTGGTGCGCACGGCGCACCCTACGTTATGTTGTAACTTCAGTCGAAGCATCATGCTCACGCACCATAAACCAAGCTACAGCCGACACAGCCAAAGCCACTGCACTCACCTGAAAAACCAAGCCTTTATCAGCGGCTTTGCTAATAAACAACCCGATGCCAAGGCTCACCAATAACTGCGGTAACACCACCGACAGGTTAAACAGACCCATGAATAGTCCCATGCGTGATTGCTCGATTTTTTCTGACATGATGGCAAATGGTAGGCTTATCACCGCCGCCCAACCTATGCCCAAAAAGGCCATTAAGCCGTATAGCATGTATTTGTTATCGCCCAACCAAATCACTGCGACATAACCCAGCGCCATAGTGCTAATGCAAATGGCGTGAGTTTTCACTCGGCCAATTTTGGCTGACAGGGGTTCTAACACCAACGCAGGCAACACTGCCGAAACAGCGCTTAAAACTAAAAAGCTGATGGAGATGATTTTGCCCAGTTCGTCGTCTTCAAGCCCCGGCATTTTGTCTTGCAAGTAGGCGAAGATGAAAACAAACATGGTTTGTATGCCAATCCAGCTGAACGAGTGGGCAGCGAGGATTTTTTTGAACCCTACCATGCCTGCTTGTTGCTTAGGTAAGCCTTGCTCGCTGGCACCCAGAGTTTTAATTAGCAATGCCAAAGTGATAATGGTCGCGATAATCTCTGCCCAATAATGGTCGGTTTTAACGCCCGACAATTGCAGGCCCATGGCGTAGATGTCGTAAATAATGAATCCCCACAATGGCTGGATGATCATCATTATCTTGCCAAAACCAAACTTTTCTTGAGGCGCTTGTACGGCCACATCTTCGTTGACGAGGCTTTTAGGTTCTTTGATAAAAAATGGGGGGATGATGGACATCAACAACACCAGTCCGACCGAGAAATAAATCAGCGTCATATTGCCAAACTGGGCGCCAATAGCATAAGCCAGTACGCCAAACGAGCCTGATATTGTTTGCATCCAAGTGTAACCTTGGGTGCGTTTGTCACCTTGCGGGGTGACATCGGCAATGATGGCGCGGGTTGGGTTGAAGCTGACGTTAATTGATAAGTCGAGCGTTAAGGCAATGGCGATTGCAACACCGAGCAGGCCGTCGATACCCATAGATGCCGACACGATGTCGATATTGGGCAGGGCCAGTAACATCATACTGGCGAGTACGCCACCTATGAGGATGAATGGTTTGCGACGACCATTCCAAAACCACACGTTGTCACTGATGATGCCAACGATGACTTGCCCGAGAATGCCGGCGATTGGTCCTGCCGCCCAAACTAGGCCGACTTCATGAATGTCGAGACCGTATTTGGTGGTTAATATCCAGCTCAGCGCAGATATTTGCACCGACAGGGCAAACCCCATGGCGGTGGCGGGCAAGCTCAGCAGCATATAAAACGGCTTGCTCAGGTTTTTTTGCATGGTTAACATTTTTTGCGTTCTCTTTTTACAACGTGAACTCGGGTAGGCTGTCACAAAAGTCTGTTTTAATCACCGTAGGGTGCGCACTGCGCACGCGTAACCTATGCTTCAACACCATCCATTGAAAATAAATTTGTTATTTATCAATGAGATAATGTGCAAATAATCATATAAAGCCGGTGACGAACTGGTAAGTTACGCGTGCGCAATGCGCACCCTACGTAGGTAATTTCAGACTTTTGTAACAGCTACTTGATTGGGTTTATTCCAAATAACCTTTATGCAGGCTTTAATTCGGCGGCTTGTTCTTTGCTTTCATCATTCACTCTTAAAACCAACAACCCAGCGATGACCATTGAAACGCCACCGATTACCAACGCATATACAGGCTGGCCATCGAATAAGGTTTTGACCAAAAAGCCCAGTATGCTGGCGGCTAGTATTTGAGGAATAACAATAAAGAAGTTGAAGATGCCCATAAACACGCCCATTTTGGTGGCGGGCAAGCTGTTCGACAGCATTGCGTAAGGCAGTGATAAAATTGACGCCCAAGCAAAACCGACACCCACCATCGATAACAACAACCAGTCGGGGTCTTTAATGACAACAAATGACATCAAGCCAAATCCACCTAAGCAAAGGTTAATTAAGTGGGCAACCTTGAGGTTGGTGGCTTTAACTAACTGCGGAATAACAATGGCGGCCAATGCGGCAAAACCGTTGTAAGCTGCGAACAATATACCAACCCAGTTTGCGCCATCGTTAAATGCTTGTGAGCTCGCATCGGTCGAACCAAAATGTACGCCAGCTACAGTAGACGTGGTGTAAATCCACATAGCGAATAGCGCGAACCACGAGAAAAACTGCACTACCGCCAGTTGTTTCATCGTTTGTGGCATGTGGAATAAGTCGGTGACAATGTTAGCAAAGCCGTTATCCATTTTGTTACCAGCTTGCATTTGGGCGGTAATGAATTGAATAACTGCAAAAGCAATAAAGCCAATCGACAGAATATAAAGTTGTTTATCAAGGCTTTGCAGGTAAACCACGGCAGTGATCACAACGCCCACCAGCAACCATACCAAAGCACCTTTGTTGTATTGGGCGGCGGAGCGAGTGGCATTCGCACGCTCTTCGCTTTTGGCTTTGTTCTCAAACGCTTCGAAGGCAGCTAGTTGTTCTGGGGTGTATTCTTTGGTCGAATATACTGTCCACATCACAGCTAAAAACAGCACTACACCACCAAAGTAAAAGGCATATTTTACGGTGTCGGGAATTTGCCCCGGCGCGGCGGTATTGCTGATATCCATCCAATTGGCAAATATCCACGGTAAGGCTGATGCAACGACAGAACCAATACCAATGAAGAAGCTTTGCATGGCAAAACCGGTTGGTCGTTGTTTCTCGGGCAGCATGTCACCCACAAAAGCACGGAAAGGTTCCATCGAAATATTAATAGATGCATCCATTATCCACAGCATTCCCGCAGCTATCCACAATGTGGGTGAATTAGGCATAACGAAAATGGCCAACATCGACAAAATAGCGCCCCACAAGAAGAACGGGCGACGACGACCAAAGCTATTCCAAGTATTGTCACTCAAGTAACCAATGATTGGCTGAACGATTAATCCGGTAACTGGCGCAGCAATCCACAAGATAGGAATGTCATCGATGTCAGCACCTAGGGTTTGAAAAATTCGGCTAACGTTGGCATTTTGCAGGGCAAAACCAAATTGAATGCCCAAAAAACCAAAGCACATATTCCAAATTTGCCAGAAGGAAAGTTGAGGTTTTGGCGCTGCTGTCTTTATAGGAGTAGTTGTCGGCGATGTTGTGGGCGTGGCTGCCATGAATACCTGCTGCTTTATAATGGTTGTTATTTATGCAAAGTTTACCTTGTGCATGCAGTCAGTCCAACATGAATACGTATTCAGTGAAGCGGCGGTGGTGTGTTTTATGGGATCCCCTAAGTGTTAACCATTGCACAACAGAAAACTTAGTCGTAAGATAGATTCATGATTAAGAGTTTCAAACACAAAGGTTTGCAAAAGTTCTTTTCAACGGGCAGTACGGCTGGTATTAAGGCCACGCACAAGTCTAGAATCGAAGAGCGTTTGCAAGCACTACATACCGCCTGTTGTATAGACGACATGGATTTACCTGGATGGCGATTACACAGCCTAAAGGGTGATCGTGACGGTTTATGGGCTGTTAATGTCAGTGGCAACTGGCGCATCGTGTTTGAATTTATCAATGGCCATGCCTACATTGTCAATTATGAGGACTATCACTAATGAGCATCGAACAACATAACCCTATGCACCCGGGTGCTTTTGTTAAAAGGGTCTATTTGACACCATTCAACATTGGCAGCAACGAGTTGGCCAGACAATTACAGGTTAGTGCTGGCAATATCAGTCGATTGCTTAATGGTAAAACTGATGTTTCCCCCTCTATGGCATTGAAACTCTCTAAAGTTCTTGGCCGTAGCCCCGAAAGTTGGCTGTTAATGCAGGATAATTACAACCTGTATCAAGCCAGAAAGACCGTTAATTTAGATGATTACACTACGATGGAGTTTGCGGTTTAAACGCTTAGAGTCCCATTCAGAATTCAAGGGGTCAGGAGTTCAAGGGGTCAGAGACATTGAAAGAACAAAATACTCTTTATAATCAATTTGATAGTTTCAAAGGACCAGAGACAATGATATTACAACTAGGCAAAATCAAATAATATCACTATCCATGATGCACGATAGATACTGTGATGACGACATTACGCTAACCCTTTAACTTTAACCCGACCACACTCAAGCTGCCACAAACGGCTCAAACTCTACTTCATTCAATTCATTGATAACACCGCTTTTAATGATCTCCTTTACCGCCTTTTTTAACAATTTCCTTAGCCCTGACTTTAAATGGGGTAATACCGTGTCTAGAGAAATTGAGCGCAACCCCATAAAAAGTGCCAATGCGTAGATGTGCTCGGTTTCTGATAGATAACCACTACGGCTGTGTTTCCAACCTTGGCTGTCGACATTAGTAAATTGCTGAAAGTTAGAAGCTGAATTGGCCATAAACACACCAAAACCCAAAAAAGTAGCGCTGATATCGGTGGCAAACTCCCAGTTTTCCCAGCCGCCGGGCGGCTCCTCTCGACTGGAGCCGGTCAAGTAGTGGGCCAGCTCATGAGCGAAAGTTGCGATGAGTTGCACCGGTTGACCAACTATGGCGGGATTATATGTAATGACAATTTCGTTGTTTTCTTCAAGGCCAAAAGTGCCCATAGGACTAGACGGAGCGCCAGTGACGGCAAGCGTTGGTGCAACCACCGGATCAATATCTTCATCTTGCATAACAAGCTTACACGGCCATTCTTGCAATCCAGCATGAGCTTTAACTTGTTCGAAAGTTTTCTCGGCTGCATCTTCATTGTTGTCGAGTTGTTGAGGGAAGTGTTCGCGAATGGGTAGTATGAGTTTGCTATCGGCAAAGTCTTGACCGCCGAAATATTTGAGCAACCATTTAAACGTGGCTATTTGAAATTCTCTGTCTTGGTCGGATAACAATGGTTTAGTTTTAAAAAATAACAATGGTTCCAGCTCCTTGGTTATGACATGAGCAATTGTACGTTCAATTACTGAGCTGGGCAATTACAGAACACTGTTTTTAAGCCTTGCCTGTGGCCCCTTGATTTTAACCTGTTGATATTATTGATAATTTTAAAGGTTCAATGTCTCTGACCCCTTGATTCATCTCTGACCTTGATTCATTCCATAAACCATCGAGTAGGGTGAGGCTTTCACCTCATCCCTCTCACAGAACCGTACGTACGGACCTCGTATACGGCTCCTGTATTCTTCATATTCTATCTGTGTTTGATATATGCAGACGGAGCAATCCATCCCGTGTTTACATCATCTATTGAGTACAGTTTCAGCTCTTCGAACCACTTGTTTGGCATGGCATAACTCGCTAATGGACTGCTTGAATTTCGCCATGAGTTCATCTTGATGAACTTAAACGGCGGTTTATAATTCAGTTGTTTCAACCGTCGATGTAACCTTGCTGGTTTCTTCCACAATCTCAACTGTATCGCCCTTAGTCTTCGTCTTATCCATCCTGCCAGTGCTTTGAAGTCCCGTTTGCAGTTGGCGATACTAAAGTAATTTGCAAAGCCTCGTATCACTGGGTTTAGGTAAGATATGACACTTTCCAGATTCCTCCCACCGTTACGTTTGGTTAATTGCTTCACCTTCTTCTTAAAGTCTTTGAGTTTCTTCGGCTGTATCCGCGTATACCGGCTACCAATTTCCACTCCCAAGAATTTTATCCCCTCATCACTAAATGCAATGTGAGTTTTCCTTGTATTAACCGTCAGTTTCAGGTCTTTCTCCAGTATCTGAGTCGCTTTTACCAGCGCATTTTCTGCCGCTGATTGGCTCCTGCATAAAATTAAGATATCGTCAGCATATCTCACTATTCTGTGATCTCGCCGTTTCATTTCCTGATCGAATGCATCCAAGTAGATATTCGCAAGTAATGGGCTGATAACCCCGCCCTGCGGACTACCTGCTTCGCTCGCTTCCCAGTTTTCGCCCACCATCACTCCACTGCTTAAAAACTGTTTTATCAGCTTTAAGATGCTGCCATCTGTCACTCTGCGTTTAACACTGTTGATGATAATTTCATGATCAAGTAGGTCAAAGCATTTTGACAGGTCCATGTCTACCACCCATCTAAGGTCATATTTACGGATAAATACGGTCGCTTTGCTGATGGCGTCATGGCAACTTCGCCCCGGTCTATACCCATAACTAGATGGGTGGAACTCAGGATCGAAGATTGGCTGGAGGATGTTCAATAGAACTTGTTGGACAATTCGGTCACGTACTGCGGGGATACCCAACAACCTGACACCACCGTCATCTTTCGGGATTTCTACCCGCTTGACCGGCTGAGCCTTGTATTGCTTAGTTTGCAGTTCGTGTTGCAGTTGTTTCAAGTTATTCACTAAATTCTTGGCATAATCACTCAGGCTCTGCCCATCTATTCCGGCCGCGCCTTTTGCTCTATACACCTTTTTGAATCCCTCATACAGCGCGTTGATGTTCAACATCTGACTGTATAAGCTGTAATATACCTTCATCTACTGCCTATGGTTTACGGCATATCCAGTCGTTTCCCTTTCACTATGGTTGACTCATCATTGTTGCATCAAGTGTGCTAGCCATAGGCAATCTGCTTGAGAGGTCAACAATACCTGTATTGTTCGGCCCATGCCTCCAGCTTCCGCATTCCTGCTTTGCCGTTGGATGGTGCCCGTTCCCGTCGAAACGCTTATGAACCCATAATGTTAGTTTCACGCTTTACATGCGCTTTAAAGAATACTTCACCCCTTCGCAATCAATATGGCTTTTGGCACATATTGACTCCATCAAACACACTGTCGATGGTCGTCTTGGTTTTCCCCTCCACACTGTTACCAGCTTTCACAGGCCTAGACTTAGTCACTACTACGGGTTCATCTGCCACCTCACACCAACATAAACCTCGAATTGCTTCTTGAGTCTATGCTTCCAGCTAACCGCTGGAGATGATGCCAGGCTTCCTCGGTTACTACACCAGTCCCTGTTAGAAATTCCGCCCTCAAGCACAGCATTGGTTTGACTGAGTATTGGGCTTCGCGCTATTTTGGACGCTTACCCACCAATACCGCCGAATCTGGTTCGCTTACGCTGCGTACCTCTAACTTCCTATGGCTTCCTTCAGACCCCATCGTTGGCCAATGACGCCCTTGCCACTCGGATTATCTTCCCCTCAATCAGGGTGATACTGCCTTCTTTCAGACAGTCGGGTTTGCAGGCTTCGCCGAGCAAACAAAAAAGG
>CALKGI010000081.1 GCA_938085045.1 uncultured Alteromonadaceae bacterium | reverse complement strand
CGAGCCGTAACCCATCGGGCCAAATTCGCAGACGACACCAGAACTGGCTATGGGATCCCTTCGATTGGTATTACTCTATGTAATAACAATCGGTTAATCTAGGTTCTAGCTTTGACTGGACACAATTGATGGGTTACGGCTCGTACCTCGCCTAACCCATCCTCCTTATTGTGCTCACAACAGGCTTTGTTCTACTGGGCTTCCTCAATCACCGAAAAGTCATGAGTAACCTCAAGACCCTTCGCCAACATCAACGCCACTGAACAATACTTATCAGCCGACAAGTTTACAGCACGCTCTACATGTTTTTCAGCTACGTTCACACCTGTCACATCAAAATGCAAATGGATTTTAGTAAACACCTTAGGCACCGTATCGGCACGTTCGCCGGTAACTGTTACTTCACAATCGCTGACTTTTTGACGGGCTTTTTTCAAGATAGAGACCACATCAACCGATGAACAGCAACCAGCCGACATCAAGACCATTTCCATTGGAGATGGGGCGGCAGTATTGTCGTCACCAGCATCAAATACAACATTATGGCCAGATTCACTGCGGCCCAAAAAGGTCATGTTATCAACCCATTTTACGGTAGCTTTCATAGTTTTTTCTCTTGTTATTACGAAGGAATGAGGGCGACTATTCTAAGACAATGTCAGGCTTTTAGCTATGACTGAAATGTGTCAAAAAGTCGTGGGTAAACAGGTTATTTTTGAGGTGAACTTAAAATTGGTGCAAAGCGGCATAAACTAATCAAGCAATTCAACAATCGCCGTATCAAATAGGTTTTTAACAAGGCCTGCAAATTCTTCAATGAAAGATTCTTGGTCAACTGTGATTGTTTGATTGAGGCTACCCGAGAGGATTTCTTCAAGGTCATAAACAATGCCATCGACTTCACGAACGATAATACTGCGATGATTAGGCTCAAGCTGCTGATGCTGTTGGCAGATATTCATGATGTGATTAACGATATGTTCTTCAATCAATTCCATCACGGTGCGACCACAAGGCGAAGGCTGACCTTTTTGTTCAAACAACACCAAGTTATCAGTCAAATATTCGATTAAATGTTCGTAGCCTGATTTATTGGTTACCACTGCGTACACCCTCTCGTTTTATGACATAAATATTAGTAGCCGATTTAAGCAGAAATGTAGGACTTAATCAATAGATTACAACCGCAGGGACTTCATTTGTAACAATTAAGAAGGACAACCCAAGCCGGGTTGTCCTTTTTTCTTTATGGCAGCTAAAGAGTAATAACTGTGCCTTTTGAACCTTCACCTTTGGCAACGGCCAAAAAGGCGCCTTTGATTTGAGGTCCAACGATGGCGATATTCTTCACCCCGTCTTTAAGCACCGAAATCGCTTCTTCAACTTTAGGGATCATACCGCCTTGGATCACCCCTTCTTCAATCAAAGCTTCAGCCTGTTCTACATTAACCTTGCTTATGCGAGTTTCGGGTTGACTCAAATCGCGATATATCGCGCCTACGGCCGTAGTCAGCAACAACAAGTCGGCTTTAAGTGCCTTAGCGATTTGCACAACTGTGGTATCGGCGTTAATGTTAAACACTCGGCCAGAATCAGCCTCTACGCCCAAAGTTGCAATGACAGGCACCACACCCAAATCGGTCAAGCCATTGAGTAGCTTAGCATTAACGCTAACCACATCACCTACCTCGCCAAAATCGACAGGTTCAGCAGGACCGCCCGAAACAACCGTAGGTGGGCGCTTAACAGCGGTGACCATTTTGCCTGATGCACCATTACAGCCAAAGGCGTTAATACCTACCGCTTGTAATGTCTGGGTTAAATCAACATTAACTTCACCACAAATGGCCTGTTTAACCACAACTAAATCAGCCTCAGATGTCACACGCCTGCCTGCGACTTTATTAGCGGTTAAACCGTGTAATTCTTGCAACCGATTAGTTTGCGGGCCGCCGCCGTGCAACAATACAACCCGCCAACCGTTATCGACAAGGTCTTTTACATTGGCTGCAATGCCATCGCGCTCTGTTTGACCGAGCAGTACATCACCGCCAACTTTAACGACGGCAACTGGCATCATGGCCAAATGCCCGGTTGATCAAGACCAAACGATGCGTCTTTGCCAGTCATCAGGTTAAAGCTTTGAATCGCTTGACCCGCCCCACCTTTAACCAAGTTATCAATGGCTGTGATACAAGCGAGTGTACGTTGACCTGTCAGCTCATCAACACGAACAGTAACACCCACTTCTACACGAATGGTGTTTTTAACCGCAACCACTTCAGGGCTTTGCCCCGCTGGCATAACGATAACGCTGCTATGCTGTGCATAAAAATCTTCGAACATCTTTTGGATGCTGGCTTCGTCGTGGCCTTCAGGCAAATCTAGCTGAGAAACAGCCAAAATACCGCGAACCAAAGGTGCTGAAATTGGAATGAAATCCAAAGAGGTATTTTTTGCGCCACCTGAATTAAGCGTTTGCAAAATTTCAGCTCTGTGTTGATGATGCAACGTTTTATATGCTTTGAGGTTATTATTTCGAACCGGATGGTGAGTACCCGCCATTGCGCGCACGCCAGAACCAGAAGAGCCTGTCATTGCAACGGTACGAACATTACTGTCAACTAACAAACCGGCTTTGGCTAGTGGCAACAAACCCATCGCAATACCTGTTGCAAAACAGCCCGGGCTGGCAACGTGCTTAGCGTCACGAATTTGGTCGGCATTAAGCTCTGGCATACCGTAAGCAAAAGTACCCAAACGCTCTGGACATGGGTGCTCAGGTGCATAATCACGAATGTAATCTTCAAGGTCAGTCAGGCGGAAGTCACCAGACAAATCGATGATGCGAACATCTTCATCAAACAATTCCATAGCGACTTTAGCGGTGATGATGTGCGGCATAGCCAAAAATACGATGTCTGCGTTAGCAACACATTCTTTAGGGCTGATATCTTCAATCACCACATCGGCTTTTTTCAAACCAAACAATGAACGATGAACTTGACCTATGGTTTGGCCAACATAGTCTTTACTGGAAATACGGGAGATCTCAACATCATCACGAACGATAAGGTGGCGTAATAATTCTGCCGCGCCGTAGCCGGCACCACCGATGATGGATACTTTAGTTATACTCATGATATTCCTCTTTACGCTTCGAGCAGCTGCGCCGCTCTAGTTATAAAAGATATCACACGGAGGCACAGAGACACGGAGGTTTCACGGAGAAAAACAAAAACAAAAATGCATAAATACACCAAATAGAATTGTAATGGGTTTGCACAACAAGATCTTTCTTTTGCTTTTAATCTTTTCTCCGTGAACCTCCGTGTCTCCGCGCCTCCGTGTGGGTTTTTTAATTTTCAGGCCGTTAGGCCGACATAGCCCCGGAACCGGGGCAAATAAGGCAATACTTAAAAAACTAAACCGGGATTAAAAGTCTCAGGCAGAGCGACTTTATCTAGCTCAACAGAAGCTACCGGGAACGCGCAGTAATCGGCGGCATAATATGCCCCAGCACGATGGTTACCACTGGCACCGATGCCGCCAAACGGTGCCGCACTGTTAGCACCTGTTGTTGGACGGTTACGGTTAACAATACCGGCTCTGATGCGGCGGATGAAGTGATTCCAATGCGTTTCACTGTCACTTAACAAACCAGCCGACAAACCAAAGCTGGTGTCGTTAGCTTGCTTAATGGCATCGTCAAAATCATCATAACGATAAACTTTCAACAACGGACCAAAATGCTCTTCATCTGGAATGCCCTGCACGCCAGTCACTTCAACAATCGCAGGAGAAACAAAACCAGTGTTTGGCGTATGTTTCATCTCTACTAGTGAACGGCCACCAAGCTCTAATAATTCAGCTTGAGCTTTAACTAAACCCAGCGCGGCTTTTTCAGAGATTAAAGAGCCCAAAAATGGCTGGTCTTCATCATCGTAAAAACCTTGCTTAATGTTCTTAGTCACTTCAACCAAACGAGCCAAAATAGCATCGCCTTTGGCATCGTTTTGCAAGAACAAACGACGAGAACAAGTACAACGTTGACCTGTGGTCACAAAGGCCGATTGAACGATATCGTGAACAGCAGCTTCGACTTCTTCTACATCTTTAACGATAAGCGGGTTATTACCGCCCATTTCAAGCGCCAAAATTTTGCCCGGCTGACCAGCAAACTGCTGATGCAAGAAATGTCCGGTAGCTGAACTACCAGTAAAGAACAAACCGTCAATACCAGGATGACCAGCAAGAGCTTTGCCTGTCTCAACTTCACCCTGAACCATATTGATCACGCCCTTAGGCAAACCAGCCTGCGCCCAAATTTTCAATACCTTTTGTGCAACCAATGGCGTTAACTCACTAGGTTTAAACACCACAGTGTTACCTGCAAGCAAAGCAGGCACAATGTGGCTGTTAGGCAAATGCGCAGGGAAGTTATAAGGACCAAAAACAGCAACGACACCATGCGGTTTGTGACGTATAAAAGCTTTCGCGCCCGGCATAGGATTTTCAACGGTACCCGTACGCTCTTCGAACGCCTTAACCGAAATACCGACTTTGCCCATCATAGCGCCAATTTCAGTGCGGGTTTCCCAAAGCAAACGACCTGTTTCTTGTGAGATAGCGGTGGCAATGTCTTCGCGGTTTTCGCCAAGCAATGCGGCAAACTTTTCAACAATGGCCAAACGTGCGGCAAAAGTCATATCGGCCCAATCGTAAAAAGCGTCACGGGCACTGTCTATTGCAACGCCTACTTGCTCGGCATTTGCCGAGTTGCCTTGCCACAATAAGTCATTATTGGCTGGGTTGGTTGAGGTAAAACTCGCGCCTTCACCCGTAAGCCACTGGCCATCAATAAATTGTACTTGTTCTGTCATGTTCTTTCCTTTAGATAACTAACCAGCTCGGGTGACTAACTTCGCTACGCGAACCATTTCGCCTTCGCTGACCATTAACTTTTCTGCTGCGTGTGCACTTATTAACACTTCTTCACTTTCACAAGAAACATGAAGTGGCAACAACGCTGCACGGTAGTCTTCTAGCTTAGAGTTACAAATTAAATAATCTGCGGTTTTGCCCGTTGGCTCACCAATTTTAACTTGAAGACGACGACTGATACGAACCGACTTAATGTTGTCAATATGCGCATCAACTGTAGGGCCCGCATCAAAGATATCTACGTAACCTCGGTTGCAAAAACCTTCGGATTTAAGTAATTGCAATGCCGGACGGGTTTTGTCATGAACTTCACCAATCACAGCTTGAGCTTCTTTGCTCAATAAATTAACGTAAATCGGAATTTTCGGCATTAATTCAGCAATAAACACTTTTTGACCAATACCCGTGAGGTAATCGGCGGTTGGAAAGTCCATTGAAAAGAAGTGTTCTTCAAGCCATTGCCAAAATGGAGATTTACCATCATCGTCAGACACACCGCGCATCTCTGCCAAAACAGTTTCAGCAAAACGCTGCTTGTGTTCAGCCAAAAACAAAAAGCGGAATTTTGACAACAAACGGCCATTATTACCCTTGCGATGCGATTCACGCAAAAACAGCGAGCAAATTTCGGTCATGCCAGTGTAGTCGTTACACAAAGTCAAAATATCTACCGTGTTGTAAACATTCAAAGTTTGCGAGCTGTGTACCACCTTACCCAAGTGATAGTGATAAAAGGCATCTGTCATGCCAACAGCGGCTTCAATACCACTGGTACCAAGTACTGCGCCTGTTTCAGTATCTTCCAAAACAAACAAGTAACCTTCATCACCGGGTTGCTTAACTTCTTTAGCAACAGAAGCCTCAGAACGGGCAATTTTATTGCGCAATAACTCTTCGTTGACCGGCAGCGAGGTAAACCCATGGCCAGACTCTTCGGCTATTTGAAACAGCTGCGAATAATCATCCTTTCGGATTGGGCGGACGACAAGCATAATTGCTTACTCCAAATGTATTAAAACCGCCAACAAGTCACGGTTTTAAGTTAATAGACAAGGGGCCATAATGACCCCTTTATAATGTTAAACAGACTTTGCACTTGTAGGTGCTTAGCCGTTAACCACCTGAGCAACCGCTTTTTCAAAGCGAGTCAGACCTTGTGCGATGTCATCTTCTGGAATAACCAAAGAAGGCGCAAAACGCACCACGTTGGCACCTGCAATCAAGCACATCAAACCATGTTCCATTGACGCTACTAAAAACTCTTTAGCACGACCCTGATATTTTTCATTGAGTGCGCCGCCGAGCAACAAACCTTTACCGCGCACTTCGTCAAACACATTGTACTTGGCGTTGATGGTTGCAAAACCGTCACGGAACAATTGCTCACGACGTTTAACACCAGCCAACACTTCTTCAGTATTCACTGTATCAAAAGCAGCCTCAGCAACAGCACATGCCAGCGGGTTGCCGCCATAAGTACTA
>CALKGI010000080.1 GCA_938085045.1 uncultured Alteromonadaceae bacterium | reverse complement strand
GAAGGGCGTCAACACGGTATTAAAACGGTCAACAAAATTCTTTACTACCTGTCCATCGACCTGATTTTGACTGATATTGACATTTATCCCAGTTACGTATTTTTCTCGGGCTGTCATCAGGTCCATCACTTCACGGCCTGTCATTGAAAGGCCGCCGCTGAAATCATCAAATCGGACCGGGCCTGTAATGACCAGTATTTTATCTTTTTCCAGTTGTTCTTGGAAGGCTTCATAGTCCGCTGGGAAGAATCTTATTTCAATTCTGGCGCTTTTATCATCAATTGTGACTAATCCCCAACGATTGCCCTTCTTGTTGATCAATACTCGCACCCCGGTAACCAGTCCGCACACGGTAACAGAGCCGTCTCTTTCGGTTGGTTGCACGTCAACAAGGCGTGTTGAGGTGTAGTGTTTAATCTCTTTTTTGTATTGATTGATGGGGTGACCGGTGAGGTATAAGCCCAAAGTTTCACGCTCGCCATCAAGCCAAACTTTCTCAGCCCATTTTTGCACTTCTTTAAATTCTTGCTTCACGTCATGGTCGTCGCAAGCAATCAAACCAAACATATCGCCTTGACCCAAAGCTTCGGCTTTTTCGTGTTGGTCGGCCGCTCTTATCGCTTCTGGCAAGGTCGCCATCAAAGACGCGCGATGTGGGCCTAGGTTGTCGAATGCGCCGGCGTAAACCAGTTTCTCCATCACCCGTTTACCCACTTGCTTTATGTTCACTTTGGCACAAAAATCAAACAAGTCTTTGAATTGACCATGTTCGTCACGGGCTGCCAATATAGCATCTACCGGACCTTCACCCACGCCTTTAACTGCGCCAATGCCATAGACTACTTCGCCTTTATCGTTAACGGTAAATTTATACCTGCCCCAGTTAACATCCGGTGGATTGAGCTTGAGTTTCATGCTCTCGCACTCGTCAACCAAGGTGACGATTTTTTCGGTGTTATCCATATCGGCCGACATTACCGCCGCCATAAATTCTGCCGGATAATGGGTTTTCATCCATAATGTCTGATACGACACCAATGCATAAGCAGCAGAGTGGGATTTGTTGAATCCGTACCCGGCGAATTTTTCCACCAAGTCGAATATTTTCATCGCCAGCTCGCCGTCGATGCCATTATCTACCGACCCTTGCTCAAAACCGGCTCGTTGTTTGGCCATTTCTTCTGGCTTTTTCTTACCCATTGCTCGGCGCAACATGTCGGCGCCACCAAGGGTGTAACCTGCCAGTACCTGGGCTATTTGCATAACTTGTTCTTGATACAAGATGATGCCGTAAGTCGGTTCGAGTATGGGTTGTAGGCTTTCGTGCTGCCAAGTGGCATCTGGGTAGGATATTTCTTCGTTGCCCAGTTTACGGTCGATAAAGTTATCTACCATGCCCGATTGTAGTGGCCCCGGACGGAACAGGGCCACAAGGGCAATCATATCTTCAAAGCAGTCGGGTTTAAGCCGTTTAATCAAGTCTTTCATACCGCGCGATTCGAGCTGGAATACCGCGGTGGTTTCATATTTTAGCAGGAGTCTAAAGCTTGCTTTGTCATCGAGGGGAATTTCGGCAATATCAACCGGCGGTTTACCGGTCTTTGCGCGGGTATCGTTGGCCATATCCAGCGCCCACTGGATGATGGTTAGTGTCCTCAAACCCAAGAAATCGAATTTAACCAGACCCGCTGTTTCAACGTCATTTTTGTCAAACTGGGTGACCGGATTGTTACCTTCGTCATCGCAATAAAGCGGCGCAAAATCGGTGATAGTAGTTGGCGATATAACCACGCCCCCGGCGTGTTTACCGGCGTTACGGGTCACACCTTCTAAACGGCGCGCCATATCAATTAAATCTTTAACTTCTTCGTCTTGTTGGTAAATTTGCTCTAGCTGAGGTTCTACGTCCCAAGCTTTTGTCAGTGTCATGCCCGGCTCACCGGGGATTAGGTTTGATATACGGTTAACAAATCCAAACGGATGGCCCAATACTCGGCCTACATCGCGTATAACCGCTTTGGCCGCCATGGTACCAAAGGTAATGATTTGCGATACCGCGTCACGGCCATAAATGTCGGCTACGTGATCGATTACTTCGTCTCGGCGGTCCATGCAAAAATCGATATCGAAATCGGGCATTGAGACACGTTCGGGGTTGAGGAATCGTTCGAACAGTAGGTCAAACTCTAGTGGATCCAAATCGGTGATCTTAAGTGCGTAAGCCACCAGTGAGCCGGCACCCGATCCCCTGCCCGGTCCTACCGGAATATTGTTGTCTTTACTCCACTGGATAAACTCCATAACAATCAAGAAGTAACCGGGGAAACCCATTTGGTTGACAACTTTGAGCTCAATGTCTAGTCGCTCGTCATACTCAGGGCGAACCTCAGCACGTTTTGCTTCATCAGGGAATAATTCGATTAATCGCTCTTCTAAACCGTCCTCGGAAACCTTAACCAAAAAGTCTTCGATGTTTAAATCGCCTGTCGGAAAGTTAGGCAAGAAGTATTCGTCTAAACGCACAGTAACATTACAACGTTTAGCGATTTCTACAGTGTTTTCTAGTGCTTCAGGAATGTCTGAAAACAGTTCTTCCATTTCAGCTTCACAGCGTAAATATTGTTTTGCGCTGTACAATTCTGGCCTGCGTGGATCGCCTAGTACAAAACCATCGTGAATCGCCACACGAATGGTGTGGGCATCAAAATCGCTCTCTTCGAGAAATACCACATCGTTGGTGGCAACCACTGGTATATCGGTTTGCCCTGACAATTCTACGGCTAGGTGAAGATAGTCTTCTTCTTGGGGGCGATCGGTGCGAATGAGTTCAAGAAAATAATGGTTTTCAAAGTGTTCAAAGTAAAATTGAGTGAGTTTGTTAACCTCTTCAACATTGCCTTTTAGCAGTGCTTTGCCAATGTCGCCGTCTTTGCCGCCCGACAGAATAATCAGGCCTTCTTTGTACTCAACCAACCACTCTCTATCAATCATGGCTTTGCCATGAACATGTCCACGCAGATAGGCATTTGAGATAAGCGTGGTGATATTGGCATAACCTTTATTGTTTTGTGCCAATAAAACGATACGGTAATATTCGTCTGGGGCGTCGTCTGAGCGCATCCAAAAATCCGTGCCAATAATAGGCTTAATACCGGCACCATGCGCAGCACCATAATATTTAACCAAACCACACATATTCATTTGGTCGGTCAAGGCAACAGCAGGCATACCAAGGTCGACCAACTTGGCAACTATGGGTTTGACTTTTTTAAGGCCATCGCACATCGAAAAGTCGCTGTGCATTCGCAGGTGGATGAACTTAGGATCGTTCATTCGGAGCCCTCAGCGGGTTTATAAGGTGAAGAGCCCTCAGCAGGTTTATAAGAAGCAGAGCCCTCAGCGGTTTTAGGTGAAGAGCCCTCAGCGGGTTTATTAGGAGCACAAGGCAGCCTCATAGCTTGAGCAACTATCGCATTTTGCACCGGCTTAAAACTTTTACGGTGATACTCAGTAATGCCGTGTTTTTCGAGCATTTCAAAATGCAGTTTGGTTGGATACCCTTTGTGCTTAGCAAAACCATACTCGGGATATTCGCGGTCGAGTGCCAGCATTTCGTTGTCGCGAGTGACCTTGGCGATAATCGAAGCGGCGCTTATCTCGGCGACCAAGGTATCGCCTTTAACGACTGCTTGGCTTGGCATTGACAGCTCTGGGCAACGGTTGCCATCGATAAAAACAAATTCAGGTTGCATTGGCAATAAAGCCACGGCGCGGCTCATAGCCAACATGGTGGCGTGTAAAATATTGAGTTCGTCGATTTCTTCGGGTGATGCACGGCCAATGGCCCAGCCAAGGGCGTGTTGGCGAATTTGCATGTCTAACAAATTACGCTTTTTCTCGCTGAGCTTTTTAGAATCGGCCAAGCCTTCGATTGGGTGATTAGGGTCGAGAATAACCGCTGCTGTGACTACGTCACCCACCAGTGGGCCTCGGCCTACTTCGTCTACGCCTGCTATTAACTTTACGTTGGGTCTTTTTATTACTGTTTTCATTTACTTTTACTTGCCTTTGGCTATGCCGCTTAAGATCTAGAGCTTCACACGGAGGCACGGAGACGCGGAGGTTCACGGAGAAGATCTAAAATCTAAAATCTAAAACAGAATATAAAAGACCCTTTAACCCATTTTTCTTTTGCTTTTTCTTTTCCTCCGTGAACCTCCGTGTCTCCGCGTCTCCGTGTGAGATCTTCTAATCTCTATCTCTCAATCAAATCAAGCACAGCCTTGGCAGAATGCTCACTAGCCCCAAGGCGTATCTTGTTATGAATTTTTTCGAACTCACCGATAAGCTCGCTGTTATCGCCCGTAAAATAGCCCTGTGCCAATTCACACAAATGCTCGGGCGTCACTTCGTCTTGCAGTATCTCGGGCACCAGTGCTTTTTCTGCCAATAAATTGGGCAATGAAAAATGATCTACTTTAACGATTCGCTTGAATATTTGATACGACAGCCATTTAAACTTATAAGCCACTATCATCGGTCGTTTAACCAATGCAGCTTCTAGCGTTGCAGTGCCTGAGGCTAGCATTATCACGTCACTCGCTATCATCACTTCGCGCGATTGTCTGTCTACTATGGTGACATCTAAATTTGGTGCTACGGCTGCTTTGATTTCGAGTAGTTGTTTTTTACGTTTTTCGTTAACCACCGGGATAACAACTTTGAGGTTTTCTATCTTTTCACTCAACAACACGGCAGCTTGTAAAAATGGTGCAGCCAACATAGCAAGCTCAGTGCCACGGCTGCCGGGTAATACGGCCAACACTTTATCATTAGCAGACAAACCAAACCCGTCGCGGGCTTTTTGTTGATCAGACTTCATTGGAATGTCGTCAGCCAACGTGTGGCCAACAAAGGCGCTGCCTATGTTGTGGTCGATGTAAATTTGCTGCTCAAACGGCAACAGGCATAACACCAAGTCGGCGGCTTCTTTGATTTTGAATATGCGCTTTTTACGCCACGCCCAAACCGATGGGCTGACATAATGTACGGTTTTAATACCCTGCGCTTTGAGTCTTTGTTCTAGGCCAAGGTTAAAATCTGGGGCGTCGATGCCAATGAATACATCAGGTGGGTTGTCGGTAAAATGTTGAACTAATTGCTTGCGCACATCCAAAAGTCGACGTAAACGGCCTAGCACTTCGACCAATCCCATTACCGACAGCTCTTCCATGGCAAAACGAGTTTTGCAGCCTTGGGCTATCATCAGCGGACCACCAATACCTTCAAATTGCGCATCGGGATATTTTGCTTTGATGGATTTGAGTAGGCCTTCGCCTAGAATATCGCCGGAGCTTTCACCGACGACGATACCAATTCTTAAGGGGTTTTGAGTCATCTTTTTTGTCATTACAAGGTCATCAGAAGGCCATATTAAAAGCTTGCCTAGCGGACAATGCCCCGCGTGGACGCAGCAATAAAATCAGTCATTAATTTAACTTCAGGATAGGTTTTTGACACCTCAGACAATGCCTCAAGGGCCTCTGCTGTTGTCAGGCTTGAACGGTAGATGGTTTTGTAGGCGCGCTTAATTTCAGTCATGGCTTCTTTTGAGAATCCACGACGTTTAAGCCCTTCGCTGTTTAGTCCACGCGGTTCAGCTGTTTGCCCTGCTGCCATTACGTATGGCGGCACATCTTTAACAATGATTGAACTGATTGAACAAAAACTGTGTGAACCAATATGGCAAAATTGATGTACCCCGGTGAATCCGGCAAGTATGCACCAGTCGCCAAGGTGAACGTGACCAGCAAGCGTTGCGTTGTTGGCCAATATGTTATTATCGCCAATCACGCAGTCGTGGGCCACATGTACATAGGCCATAAACAGGTTGCCACTGCCAATGACGGTTTTACTCAAGTCTTGTGTTGTGCCCCGATGAATGGTGACACACTCACGAATGACGTTGTTATCGCCAATATGCAGTTCAGTTGGCTCACCAGCATATTTTTTATCCTGACAACCTTCACCGACCGAGGCAAATTGAAAAATGTGATTGCCTTTGCCGATTTTAGTCGGCCCTTTAACCACTACATGTGATTCGATAATGGTGTCATCACCAATTTCAACATCGCCGCCGATATAACTCAAAGGGCCAATGGACACATTATTGCCGATTTTAGCTGACGGCTCGATTATTGCGCTTGAATGGATCACCGGTGATCTCCGCTTATATTAAGACGTTAAACAGGCTAAGCCGGACGGCGGGCCAGCGTCAAGTCGGCACAACAGGCCAATTTCCCATCAACTTTGGCTTCGCAGTGGAATTTCCAAATGCCACGCTTTTCTTTAACAAACTCAACATGTAAGTTCATTACATCACCCGGTACAACCGGCTGTTTAAAACGCGCATTGTCGATACCAGCATACAAATATAACTCTTCTCTGGCTTCGTCTGATGCCATTTTGAACCCCAACAATCCGGTCGCCTGAGCGAGCGCTTCGAGGATCATAACACCGGGAAAAATAGGTCGGCCGGGAAAGTGTCCGGTAAAAACAGGTTCGTTAAAACTGACGTTTTTAACCGCGTGAAGGCTCTCGCCTGGAACATAACTTATTACCTTGTCGACCAGTAACATAGGGTACCGGTGGGGTAGTAATTCGAGTATTTCCTGGATATCAAATCCGTTATTTTCTTCATTGCTCACAGTAGATGTTCCTGTCATTATTATAATGCTAATTACTTTATATTGGCGCTATTGCGGTTTTGCACGTCACTGAGGTATTCAATTGCTTTTTCGTGTTTACGGATCTTCTGATACATTTCATCAAGTTGGCGTATTCTGGCATTAGATTTACGCCACTGCCGATTAGGAACGCTCGGTATACCCGACGAATAAGCGCCCGGCTCATTAATATCTTTGGTTACCAGTGTCATCGCGGTGACAAGTACGTTATCGCATATGTTCAAATGCCCGGCAATACCTGTTTTTCCAGCAATAGAGCAGTTTTCACCTATTGTGGTGCTGCCTGCAATGGCGCAATTGCCAGCCATCGCGGTATTATCGCCGATGATAACGTTATGAGCTATCTGGCAATGGTTATCGATGATAACCCCATTACCAATGATGGTATCGTCAAGTGCACCACGGTCGATACAGGTGTTTGCACCAATTTCGACCCGGTCACCTATGGTTACACCACCAAGCTGCGGAATTTTAATCCATTGTTTGCCCTTGGGTGCATAGCCAAATCCATCTGAGCCTATTACAGCGCCTGCCTGCACCAGACAATCACTGCCGATGACAACATTATGGTAAATAGAGATGTTAGCCCAAAGGCGAGTATTTTGCCCGATTTTACTGCCTTGCCCAATATAACTGCCGGGGCCAATGACGACGTTGTCTTCAATCACCACGCCCGCTTCTATCACAGCATTAGCGCCAATACTGGCGGTTGCTGCAACGCTTGCATCTTGGGATACAACAGCTGATGAATCAATACCACAAGCTTGTATTGGGGTGGTATCCATCATTTTCGCCAGCAAAGCATAACCTAAATAAGGGTTAGCTAGCACAATGGCGTTAACGTTACTGTTTTGTTGGCAATAATCGAGTTCGTTAGGGTGGAGCAACACCGCTGTGGCTTTGGTATCAACTAACTGGCTGCGATATTTTTTGTTTGCCAAAAAGCTAATGCAACCTTTGCCTGCATTGGCTAAGGTTGCAATACGGTCGACCCGGCAAGTATTGTCACCATGGACAACACCGCCGAGTTTATCCGCAATCTCTTCTAAGGTAACGGTTTTTAAGGTAAGCGTCATTACTTCTGGGTTTTTACTTTGTCAGCAACTTTTTGTGAAATATCGTTACCAGCAGAGTCAGCAATAAAGGCCACTGAGGTTTTGTGTAAAATCACGTCATAGTTACCGTCTTTAGCAATCTTTTCAATCGCTTGTTGTACCAAAGCAAAAATTTTGTTTTGCTCTTCAGCACCACGACGTTGCATTGCTGTTTGCAAAGGCTTGCCTTTTTCTTCAAGGGTCTTCTGTTGGCCAAGAATGGTTTGTTTCAACTCATCTTGCTGCGCCGCACTCATCGTTTCGCCTTCACGTTGCAGTTTGTCGTAGTTGTACTTGGCATCGGCTTGCAATTTTTTCAGCGCTTCAACCTGGTTTTTAAACTCGGCTTCAACAGTTTGCTGAATGGCGGCCATTTGTGGCAATTGCTTGGCGACGGCTTGTACGTCTACGATGCCGATTTTCTGATCTTTGGCTACTGCGTTGCCCATTAACATCAATGAACCGAGTAAGATCACCGCGGCGTTTTTAACTGCTTTATTTAACATAGTTTCCTCTAATAATGTATTTAAGTGTTGTAGATTATAAAAATTATTTACTGTTTGCTTTAGAAGGTAGTACCCACGTTAAAGCTAAATATGTCTACCCTGTCACCTTCACGCTTTTTAAGCGCTTTGGCGAAGCTGAATATCATTGGTCCCATCGGCGACAACCACTGCAACGAGATACCTGATGACAGGCGGTATTGACCCGGATCAGAGTAATCAAGCATCGGCGACTGACCAACGTTAGGCAATTGCGATAGCGTGCCATAATCAAACTCGGTATCCCAAATGTTACCGCCATCAACAAACAAGCTGGTTCTAACTGAGTTTTTAGCTTCGTCAGAGATGAGCGGTGTTGGGAATATCAGCTCCAATGAACCGGTCGCAATGGCGTTACCACCCACTGACGCAGTCCCGTTGGTGCCACCGGTATTAAGGCCATCATAGGCTTCATCAAGTACGATAACATCTGAATTACCGGTTTCATCCGGTGAGCCACCTATACGACTTGGTTCACGCCATACAGCTTTTGGCCCGATGGTGTTGGCGGTAAAACCACGTACTTCGTTTTGTCCGGTTCTAAAGTTGTCTCTAAACGGTAAAACCTGATCATAACCTCGAATACTACCATAACCATTACCATAACCGAGCTTGAGCTTAGCTAAGAACGTCCATTCGTGGTTTTGGCTAATTGGGAAGTAGAAGCTGCCGTTATAGCTCAATTTAAAGTACTGAACATCAGAGCTTGGCACCGTCATTCTCAACTGAGCACTTTGGGTGCTACCAGCGGTTGGGAAGGTACCTCGGTTGATGCTGGTACGATACCAACCAAAACTGGTTTCGAGGTTGGTGTATTTAATGCCTTCATCTGGCGCATCTGGATTTTCAAATAACGACTTGAACACTTTAATTTGTTCGTATTCACTAATTTGCGAAACGTTCTCGTATTTGTACGCCAAGCCAAAGTTGAAGCTGTTCGCTTCATCCAGCGGAAAACTCATGGTAGAGCCGATGCTGTATGACTTACTGCGATAATCGACAAATTGACGCTGTTTAGAGGCATCATAACTTGAGTAGTTAAGGCTGCCACCTAGGCTGATGCCATCGATAGTAAAATAAGGGTCGGTATAAGAAACGTTAAAGCTCTCATAACCTTTAGATGTATTCAAACCAATACCAACACGGTTACCAGTACCGAGGAAATTATTTTGCTGAATACCGGCTTGGAACGCTAAGCCGTTGAAATCACCGTAAGAAACACCCGCGTTGAATGAACCCGACAGTTGCTCTTTAATTCTGAACACCACATCAACCTGATCTTCTTGGCCGATGATAGGTTTGGTTTCAAATTCTACGGTTTCCATGTAAGGCAAACGTTGAATACGGATTTTCGACACTTCGAGCAATTCGTTAGATAACCACGAGCCTTCCATTTGACGAATTTCGCGGCGAATAACCTCATCAGAGGTAGTATCGTTGCCGATAAAACCAATTCGGCGAACGTAAATACGTTTACCCGGCGTGACCTGAATGGTCAATTTAACTTCTTTTTTCTCGTCATCGATATCTGGAATGGTTTCGACGGTTGAGTTGGCGTAACCGTAACGACCTAGGTAGTTACTGATCATTTTTTCGGTGTAAGTCACCACGGCACCGTTGTATAGCTCACCATGGCCGATGGGGATCAGCTTTTTCATGGTTTCTTCACGGCCTAGCAAATCGCCGATAAACTCAAAGCCAGTCACTTTGTATTGCTCACCTTCGTCAACATTCAAGGTGACGTAAACCGCGTCTTTGTTTGGCGTCACCGACACTTGGGTCGATTGAACATCAAAACGCAGATAACCTCGGTCTAGGTAGTAACTTTTGAGTTTTTCAAAATCGCCTTGCAAAGTTTGTTTGCGATAGCGGTCATCTGACATGAAACGCCACCACGGCAAATCTTGTTCAGATTCAAACTCAAGCATCAATTCTTCATCAGAAAAAACCTCGTTGCCAACTATGTTGATTTGACGAACAGAGGCGGCATCGCCTTCATCGAACTGAAAATCAACTCTTACGCGGTTACGCGGTAAGTCAGAGATTTTGATGTCCATTTTGGCGTTGTATTTACCAACACTGTGGAAGAAGTCGAGCAAACCGTTTTGGATTTGCTGAATCATGGTCTTGTCCAGCGTCTCACCGGCAAGCAAACCATTTGAGGTCATACTTTCTTGGAGTTGCTCGTCTTTGATGTCTTTGTTGCCATCATACGTCACCTCATCAATGATGGGGCGCTCTTTAACAACAAAAGTAACGACATCAGCATCTTCATGGACTTCGATATTGTCAAAAAACCCCGAGCTGTACATCTGCCTGACGGTTCTGGACAAATCAAAACCAGAGACTTCATCTCCGATGCTGAACGGAATATGGGTCAAAGTGGCACCAACAGTAACCCGTTGTAACCCCTCGATTTTCATATCTTTTACTACAAATTTTTCGCCGCCCTGAGCGGCCATACTGGCACTTAACATCAGTGCTGCGGGCAATACTCTTTTCACCATCATTATTTTTAAAAATTTCCTACGACTACGACAAACGAGAGATATCATTTATGATTGCAATACCCATCAACAAAAACAACACGATAGCGCCAAACTTGAAACCAATTTCCTGCGCTCTTTCAGAGACTGATCTGCCACGAATAAGTTCAATTGTATAATAAAATAAATGCCCACCATCCAATATCGGCAACGGCAAAAGATTAATTACTCCGAGGTTGACACTGATGAGTGCCAGGAACCACAAAAACTTAACGAATCCAGCATCGGCGCTGTTTCCAGCGCCTTGGGCAATCGAAATTGGCCCACTTAAATTCTTGACCGACACGTCAGCTGTGATTAATTTGCCGATCATAACAAAACTGAGCTTGATTAACTGCCCTGTTTTTTCAATTCCCTGATAAAAAGCATCCAACACCCCATATTCAATGGTGATTATGTGTTCTGGTGGCCAAATACCACCGTAAGGCCTAACACCAACAAACCCTTCAAACGTGCCCTTATCGGTCTTTTTACCTTGCGGCGTAATGGTCAAAGTTACCTTTTGATCAGCTCGTATAACCTCAAACGGCAGCGGATTATTGGCGTTATTCTGAATCATTTCAACCATTTTTTCCCAGCTGTCGATAACCTGTCCATCAATGTTAACCACTTCATCACCGACTTTTAAGCCACCAGACTCGGCTGCTGAACCGGATGTTATCGCAGCCACTTTGGTGGTCACTGCCGGTCGATAACGGGTGATCCCCAAGGTCTTAAAGATGGGCTGCGTTTGCTGATCAAGCTGTTTGCCTTCAATGTCTAAAACATAACTTTTTGGCACACTCATACCAGGTGACAAAACTTCGATGTCAATGATTTTATTGCCAATACTGGGCACCAAAGCCAAATTTACTGCGTTCCAATCGAGAGTTTTAGTGCCATTAACAGTGACTATTTGACTGCCAGCTTTAATACCACTTGCCTCGACAATAGAGCCTGTGTCTACCGACCCGATCACCGGTTTCGCCGCTTTTTCGCCAATCAAAAACATTAACCACAATACCAGCACCGCAAAGATAAAATTGGCCGCAGGACCGGCAAAAATAATGGCCATGCGTTGTAATACAGTTTTGTTGTTGAAGGTTTGATTTTTAAGCTCACTGGGCACTTCTTCAATGCGCTCATCGAGCATTTTAACGTAACCACCGAGCGGGATAAGGGCGATAACGAACTCTGTGCCCTGTTTGTCATGCCACTTGTACAACGACTTGCCAAAGCCGATGGAAAAACGTAAAACTTTAACGCCATTGCGCCGAGCTACCCAAAAATGGCCATATTCATGCACAGTGACCAACAGGCCAAGGGCAACAACAAATGAACTGGCATTCCATAAAAAATCTAACATCAGTGGCCTCCAGTTTTAATCGGTTGTGTTGCGTTTTTTTTAATCATTTCACGCGCATATTGCCGAGTTTGACGGTCAATTTGTAAAATCGCTTCAAGTGAATCGGCAGGTATGTCTAACGCTTTGTCTAAACAGGCTCGATTAATACGGGCAATATCGGTAAAGCTAATTTTCTCTGCCAAAAAAGCTTCAACGCTGATTTCATTCGCCGCATTGAGCACTGTGGTTGCGCCCTGCCCTTCTTTACAGGCTTGTATTGCCAATTCGAGGTTAGGGTAACGGGCAAAATCAGGTTCGGCAAAGGTGAAGTTTTTCACCTTGAAGAAATCCAGTGGTTCAACCCCTGAGTTAATTCTGTTGGGGTAAGCCAGCGCATGAGCAATAGGCGTGCGCATATCTGGATTGCCCATTTGTGCCAACACCGAACCATCAACGTATTGTACCATCGAATGAATAACGCTTTGCGGGTGCAAAACCACTTCAATATCAGCGGGTTTGGCATTAAACATTACGCAAGCTTCGATAAATTCGAGCCCTTTATTCATCATAGTGGCTGAATCGACCGAGATTTTTTGTCCCATCGACCAATTAGGGTGCGCCACCGCCTGTGCTGGGGTGATGCTGTCAAATTGGTCGAGTGGAGTATTAAGGAATGGCCCACCAGAACCAGTCAACAAAATTCGGCTGATACCTTGCGCTTTTAAGCTGGTTGCCTTGGGGTTTAGTTGCATATCGGTGGTCAAGCATTGAAAAATCGCGTTGTGTTCAGAGTCTATCGGCAGCAAGGTGGCCTTGTGTTTGCGCACTTTGTCCATGAACAGTTGCCCGGTCATCACCAGCGCTTCTTTGTTGGCCAGCAGGATTTTTTTACCCGCTTCTACTGCCGCCAAAGTAGGCATTAACCCGGCAGCACCGACAATAGCCGCCATCACTGTATCGACCTGTGCAGCGCTACTAACCTCTGATAAGGCCGAAACACCGCTTAACACCTCGGTGTCACAATTTTTTGCTTTAAGCTGTTGCTGGAGCGAAGCTGCTGCATCAGCGTCAACCATAACCGCGACTTGCGGGTTAAACGCCAAGCACTGAGCTAACATCACATCGACATTATTGAATGCGGTGATGGCATACAGTTGATATGAATCTGGGTGACGTTGCAGCACGTCTAGCGTGCTGGTGCCAATAGAGCCCGTTGAACCTAGAATACAAACTGATTGCATGGTCACTTTCTCATTCATAATCGCGGCTCTTGTGCTGATTCATAGGGCTACGCAAAATTGCTGTAGAGCAAAATAAACACAGGCGTTGCCGCGACTAACGAGTCGATGCGGTCAAGTAGTCCGCCATGACCCGGCAGTATTGAACCGCTGTCTTTAATATTGGCGCTGCGTTTTAACATGCTTTCACTCAAATCACCTATGGCTGAGACAACTGCCGTGACGATGGCAATAATAAGGTAAACCGGATACAAAGCCACTTCTGTAGAATTGCCGATATTAAGAGCAACCACCAAAATGGCCACCCAAATCAAACCACCAACAAACCCTTCAATGGTTTTATTGGGGCTGACGAGTGGCATTAGTTTATTTTTGCCGAATTTTTTACCACTGAAATAAGCACCAATATCGGCCGCCCACACAATCATCAACGAGGCAAACAGCAAATTGGCACCAAAGTAAAACTGCCCTTCAATTTCAATATTTAATGTTCTAATGGCAATAAATGCCACCCACGCAGGCACTAATGTTAATACGCCCATTACACCTTTGAGTAGCATATTGTGTTGCCACGTAGTGCTAGAACCAGGATAAGAAACGATTAAAGCAGCAGATACTAACCACCATGCGGCTCCTGCCAATAATATCGATTGATAAGCACCAAACAGTTCACCGGTCGCACTCCACATTGCACCCACCGGGAAAAAATAGGCTAAAGCACCTAATAAAGCCGTGATAAAAGCAACAAAGCCCAATCTACTCGGCGTTTTATCCAGGCCCATCATTGGGCCCCATTCCCAGGCACCAATCATGATCACCACAGAGCAGAAGATGGCGAAAAAGTCGGTTTCGAGCAAATAGACACACCCTATGGTAATGGGTGCTAATATCAAGCCCGTTATAATACGTTGTTTTAGCAAAAGAGATCCTTAACGGTATAGTCTATTCTTGTTCGATTATCGGGCAAGGTGAGGCGGCGGTTTGATTTTTGATTTGGTCGCCGGTAAAGCCAAAGCGTCGTTCGCGCTCGACAAAAGCCCCAACGGCCTCATTAAAAGCGGTTTCGTCAAAATCTGGCCATAACACATCGGTGAAAAACAGTTCGGCATAAGCCGCCTGCCAGATGAGAAAGTTGCTGATACGAAAGTCACCGCCGGTTCTGATCAATAAATCTAATGGTGGTTGGTCGGCAAGACACATGTGTTTGTTGATAGATGCTTCGCTGATATTATCAACACATTGATTCGCGACAATACAATCTTGCGCGGCTTTGCGAGCGGCCTGAGCGATGTCCCAACGACCACCGTAATTGGCGGCGATATTCAGCACCAAAGCGGTATTGTTTTTGGTTAGATCTTCGGCTTTGTGAATTTTGGCCTGTAATTTGTCAGAAAAACGACTGGTATCGCCGACCACTTTGAGTCGCACATCATTACGGTTGAGTTTTTTGACTTCGTTGTTAAGCACCATCATAAACAACTCCATTAGGGTTGATACTTCCCCCTCAGGTCGTTGCCAATTTTCGCTACTAAAAGCAAACAGCGTCAACGATTCAATGCCTTTTTTGCGGCAAAAGCTGACGGCACTGCGCACTGACTCGACACCATTCTTATGGCCCCAAACTCTTGGCTTTCCGCGCTGCTGTGCCCAACGTCCATTGCCGTCCATAATAATGGCGACATGGCGGGGCATCTGGTCAGATGCTAATGTGTTTTGCTCGAATGTCATTCGTCGTACCGAATCAACCCTAGTGATCATAAAAAACGCCGGGTAGTATAACCCACACCGTCTTTTTACTCTATTTTTTTCTTGTTCCCTTTGATTCGGTAGTCGAATTACAAACGTCGTGATTGATTAACCTTAACTCCCGCCAAAAACATCAAACCAAACCACAAGAACCCAATAGAGCCACCACCACTGGAAATTGATGTTGGTGTCACAGTGTCAGGGATAGGATCAGGCGTTGGCACAGCGACCGTATTGTCTACAATAGTCACAGTAATAATACTGGTTGCGCCGATGGTTGCACCACCTTGTGGGTTAGATAATAACACTCTAAATGTTCTGTTCTGACTCACGTCATTAGTCGAAATAGTTATTGATTGACTACTATTGTCTTGATCAGGCCAAGTCAAAGTGCCCGATTGTAAAACGTAATCTGTGCCAGCAATTGCGTCTTCATCTTCAGTGGTAAAATCTACGCTAACTTCTAAATCTTGCCCGGCCACTCTGTCGACCATCACGGTGACTGAATCACCTTCATCAACACTTAACTGGGCATTACTAAATGCGACCGAACCACTAACAATCACATCATCAGCGGTCCCCTTGGCCAACTCTGCAAGATAAGTCACTGACAATTTTAGAAATTTTGCCGCATGATCACGGTTAACACTCTCATCAGCATTACTATGAATCAATGGGTTGATTTGGCCAAAGGGTGCTTCAAAAGGAAAAGAAACGGGGTAACCCGCATTATCCCACGAAGCATGGTCAGAGCAAGCATATCCACAAAGACCAAAACCATATTCAAGTTCCGGCAAATAATTATCTATCAGATCAGCCATAAATAAGTTCTGAGCATTATTGGTATAGTCAGTTATAAATTGAATATCTACAGCAGAATTGCCACGATAACCCGTCATATCAAACTGCACCACGCCCTGTACATTTTTGCCGCCAACCTGATAGTCACCCGCAATGGCTTGCGAACCAAACAGTCCGACTTCTTCTGCGGCATAACCGACAATCACCACCGTTTTGGCCGGTTTGTAATTGCTGGTGACAATGGTATTTAGCGTTTCTGTTAACACCGCAATGCCCGAAGCGTTATCGTCAGCCCCAGGTGCTCTACCCGCAGCGGGGCTTGCGCCATTAATCGAATCTAAATGCCCACCCGCTATCACAAATGCATCTGGCTCTTGAGTGCCCGTAATGGTCGCAATCACTGAAGGTTGTGGCCAGCCACGATGATTGTAAAGCTCAACCGTAATATCGTCTCTGCCTGCGGCAATAGTCTCCCATTTGTCCTTTATCCATTGTGCAGCCTCAGCACCAGAGCTCACATTGTAATAGCGGTTATGAAACGCTGACAGTGCCTCGACGGTGTCAGTGATATGTGCTTCATCAAGATGATTTAGCATTGAATACACAGTGTCACTATTATCAATTGTGTAATCGACGGCTACTTTTGCTTTCGCTTGAGTCTGGCGCTGATTAAACGCAACTGCTTTTTCCAATGACTCATGCGCAAAAAAACCCGGACAACGCACAAAATCTTGATGGATTATTTGGCTCAGTTTAACCAACTGAGACTTATGAATGCTGAGCGTTTCAAATTCGCTACTGACTGATTTAATCGATTTAACTGGGGTCAGGTTGACCGACATTGCGTGGTCTTTTTTTATCTTTGCCAGCACATCGGTGCCGATTGAGATATAGACCTGCTCGTTTGATTCTACCGTAGATAAAGCTGAGGATGAGGGCGTGGCCTGAGCGGAACTTGTCGTGCTTGTAAGGGCGGCGGCAAGCAATAAGCAAATGATAGTTTTCATAGCAAACTCCAAATGTAAGAAGAATGGATTAATACTAACTATCATAAAGGACTAAATTGAGGTTGGCGCAAGATAATTGTAAGCGGGTGATTCATCCCTTGCACCAATTAGGCCCTCATGAGAGGGTCACTTGACCAATCGACACAAAGAAGCTTAGTAATATACGCAAAATGCCAACAAACTGCGTTCAGCCAAGTAAATTAATGCTGCAACACATAGTCGAGCAGTAACGCACACAAATCCTGCTGTTGCCCTGCAATCAGGTGGACTGTGACCAATTGCTGCTCGTCATCAACAGCATAAATAATTCTGACTTTATCCTTTGCATATTCTCGGTATCCGTTTACCCCCAACGACAACGCTTGCCTGCAAACGGTATACATATACGGGTCACTTTTCACATGCGAAGTAAAATGTGCGATCACTTTTTTCAGATTTGCAATAACCGTTTTAGACTGGGCATATTTACGTTGATGAAAAACCACCTCTTGCAACGAATGGTTAAAAGTCGTGCTGAATAGCACTTGATAAGCGGTTGTCATGCTAAATGCTTATCTAAATTGGCCATAATATCGTCTTCTGTCAACAAAGAGCCTGTTTTAACGCTCGCTTGTGACAACGACAACAATTTAAGCAAAGCAACAGCTTCATCCCTACGCTTGCGGTCGGCATAAGATTCAACCACATAAGCCGGAACACCATTTTGGGTGATCACCAAAGGCTCTGACACGTCCAAGCTGGACGCATTTTTCTTCATATAGGTAACGGTTTCTATCTTCATCTTGGCAAAGCCTATTGTCACGAGCAATTCTAATAAACACAGAATATCATAGCACCATAAAAAGACCAAATTAAGGTTGATAAGGTGTATCACCCCATTAGCGCTATTGTTATTTATGCTTCAATTGATTAGGCTTGAATGATTGATTTGCTGCAAACTTTGTAAGGTCGTTTATGAGTACCGCTCAACAACGTCAAATAGCAGAACAGGAATTCCTTGAAGGAGAGTGTGAAGCCGAGGTAAAACATGAATTAGTAGACGGTAGAGTTTATGCAATGAGCACAACAACGGATGTTCATAATTCAATAACAGGTAATACTTTTGCACAAATCTGGCAACAATTAAAAGGTCAATCCCGCGAAGCCTTCATTCTGTCTATATTGTTAAAAGCCGGAAATAACTACTTCTACCCTGATGTAATGGTAACCAACGGTGAAGATGCCGCAGATACACCGCGTGTAAGAAATGCACCAATAGTAATCATTGAGGTACTATCTCCTTCCTCTCGTAAAACTGATATAACCACTAAAAAAACGGCCTACCAAAACATACCTTCTTTGCAAGAATACATACTAATTGAACAGGATAAGTGCGAAGTTGTCGTGTTCCGTCGCAATGAAAATTAGGCCTCGACTTGTTATATAATTGGCGATGTAATCACCCTTGATTCTGTCGGTGTGTCGTTATCGGTAGAAGAGATTTATGAGCGGGTTGATAATGATGATATGGTCAAGTGGCTGGCTGACAAAGCGCAAGAGTAAAAATTTACAAACAAGACGACCATCTTCTGGGTCGTCTTGTCTATCTATTAAATAAAGAACAAAGCGAAGTATTAAACAGTCATCAACTCTTTTTCTTTCACATCAAGCGCATTATCCATGGTCTTAATGGCATCATCAGTCAGTTTCTGAATTGACGCTTCGGCGTTGCGTGCATCATCTTCAGTGATATCTTTGTCTTTTAACAAAGATTTGAAATCTGAGTTGGCATCACGGCGGATATTTCGAACCGCAACACGAGCATTTTCAGTTTCGCCACGAACCACTTTAACGAAGTCTTTACGACGTTCTTCAGTCAATGGTGGCAATGGAATGCGAATAAGTGTACCAGCCGTGTTTGGATTCAAACCCAAGCTAGAGGCCATAATGGCTTTCTCTACCGCTTGAACCAAAGATTTGTCAAATACTGTTACGCCCAAAGTTCTGGCGTCTTGTACGTTTACGTTGGCAACCTGATTTAATGGCGTGTCGGCACCGTAGTAAGACACTTTTAAGCCGTCGAGCAGGCTTGGGTGTGCACGACCAGTTCTGATCTTGGCCAATTGAACGTCAAGTGCTTCAGCGCTTTTAGTCATTCGAATTTTGGCATCATCAATAATATCTTCAATCACAATAATATTCCTATTTTTTGATTATTTCTGTTCTTTTGTATCAGCTCTTTTGCATTATTCGCCGTTCATCGCTGGCGCGTTGCCGTCAATTAAGGTGCCTTCGTCCATACCGAGCATGACCTTCATCAAAGCGCCGGGTTTGGTCATGTTGAACACGCGAATCGGCATGTTATGATCTCTGGCCAAAGTAAACGCGGCCAAATCCATCACTTTTAATTCTTTGTTTAATACATCGTCATAACCCAAATGGCTATGCATAATCGCGTCTGGGTTTTTGGCCGGATCTGAATCATAAACGCCATCGACCTTGGTGGCTTTTAATACGATGTCGGCTTCAATTTCAATGCCGCGTAAACAAGCCGCTGAATCAGTGGTAAAAAACGGGTTACCGGTACCAGCAGAGAAGATAACAACTCGACCTGATTTCAAGAAGCTGATGGCTTCTGCCCAAGTGTAGCTGTCGCAAATGCCATTCAGTGGAATAGCCGACATCAAACGAGCATTGACAAAGGCACGGTGCAATGAGTCACGCATCGCCAAACCGTTCATGACGGTTGCTAGCATCCCCATGTGGTCACCCACAACGCGATTCATGCCAGCTTTGGCCAAACCTTCGCCACGGAAAATATTACCACCACCGATAACTAAACCGACCTGAATGCCCATTTCGACGATTTCTTTGATTTCTTGGGCCATTCTGTCGAGTACGCTTGGGTCAATACCAAATCCTTCGTCACCAACCAGCGCTTCACCACTGAGTTTTAATAAAATCCGGCGAAACTGGGGCTTGGGGTTAACACTCATTTTTTTCTCCACGTTCTTCACTTTTTGACGACGACAAAATTAATGTTTCTTTTTTTGCTTTTTTTAAGCAAAAAAAAGCACGGCATGAAAGCCGCGCTTATTCTATTGGAAATCTCGACACTTGGCAAAGCCTTGTTCATCGATATCCATATTCAAGTCCTTACGACTCAAAGTTAAATTACTTCTTGGCCGCAGCCATAGTCGCTTCAACTTCAGCGGCAAAGTCTTCTTCTTTCTTCTCGATGCCTTCACCTACTTCCAAACGTACAAAGTTTACCGCTTCGGCACCCTTTGTCTTAAGGAATTCAGCAACGCTCATTGAAGGGTCTTTAACAAATGCCTGACCGGTCAAGCTCACTTCGTGAGTGAATTTCTTCATACGACCAACAACCATTTTTTCAGCGATGTTTTCAGGCTTGCCTGATTGAACAGCGATGTCAATTTGAATGCGCTTTTCTTTCTCAACAACTTCAGCTGCTACGTCATCTGGCGTGACAAACTCAGGGTTGTTTGCAGCAACATGCATGGCGATGTCTTTAGCTGTGTCGACGTCACCGCCTTTAAGTACAGATACAACACCAATGCGGCCACCGTGGATGTATTCACCCAAGTTTTCGCCTTCTACCAATGCAACACGACGTACCGTCATGTTTTCGCCGATTTTGTTAACCAAAACCAAACGGGTTTCTTCAACAGTCGCTTCACCTAGGCTGGCTGCCTTAAGTGCTTCGATATCGCTGATGCTTTGGCTCAATGCCAAATCTGCAACGCTGTTGGCAAATGCCAAGAAGCTTTCGTCACGGGCAACGAAATCAGTTTCGCAGTTAACTTCAAGCATCGCAGCCATAGTGCCGTTTGACTTGATGATGATAACGCCTTCAGCGGCGATACGGCCTGCTTTTTTAGCAGCCTTGGCTTGGCCCTTTTTGCGCATGAACTCAATTGCAGCTTCAATGTCGCCATCGGTTTCAACCAATGCTTTTTTGCAATCCATCATGCCAGCGGCAGTCAGTTCACGTAATTCTTTTACTTGGGCAGCAGTAATAGCCATTTTCGAATTTCCTCAAGAATAATATATGAAAAATGCAGGTGCCTTGAAACACCTGCATTATAAAACGATTAAACCAGTTTTAGTTGAATGCTTTATTCGGCTTCAACAAAGCTGCCTTCTTCTGCCTGTACTTCGATAGTGTTATCACGACCAGCAATAACCACATCAGCAACAGAGTTGGTGTACAACTGGATAGCACGTACAGCATCGTCGTTACCTGGGATAACGTAATCGATGTTGTCTGGGCTTGAGTTGGTATCAACAATTGAAATAACTGGGATACCCAAGTTATTTGCTTCAGCGATAGCGATATGCTCGTGATCTGCACCAATGATGAAGATTGCATCAGGCAAACCAGCCATGTTTTTAATACCGCCAAGGCTCTTTTCCAGTTTTTCCATGTCGCGAGTACGCATCAGCGCCTCTTTCTTGGTCAACTTGTCAAAAGTACCGTCTTGTGACTGGCCTTCATAATCTTTCAGACGTTTGATTGACTGACGGACAGTTTTCCAGTTAGTCAACATGCCACCCAACCAGCGGTGGTTTACGTAGAACTGGTCACAGCGCAAAGCTGCTTCTTTTACTGATTCTGCTGCGGCACGTTTGGTACCAACAAAAAGGATTTTACCTTTTTTAGACGCTACGTTTTGTAAAAAGCTCAAAGCTTCATTAAACATAGGCACAGTGTGCTCAAGGTTAATGATATGAACTTTGTTACGTGAACCGAAAATGAAAGGCTTCATTTTTGGATTCCAGTAGCGAGTTTGGTGACCGAAGTGTACACCTGCTTGAAGCAGGTCGCGCATTGAAACGTTTGCCATTGTATAATTTCCTCATTAATGGGGTTAGGCGTCCACACACCCCATAAAACCGACCAAATTCATGGCACCCCGGCTTATGTGACGATGTATGTGTGTAATTAAATAAATAAAGTGTTTTAAAATTCATTAAAAAGCATGACAATGTCGCGCTATTTGAATTTCGGCAGCTTTATACCATATAATCGCTCACCGTTTCAATGATAAGTTTACATATACCGCAAAAATAGGAAGATCAATGGCCATTATTATCAAATCGGCTCAAGACATTGTAAAAATGCGCGTTGCTGGCAAGCTGGCAGCCGATGTATTAAAGATGATTGAACCGCATGTTAAAGCCGGAATAACTACCGATGAACTTAACACCATTTGCCATGAGTATATGGTTAACGAACAACAGACCATTCCGGCGCCGCTAAACTACCACGGTTTCCCGAAGTCTATTTGTACCTCGGTAAATCAAGTAATTTGTCACGGCATACCCAACGACAAAAAGCTCAAAGACGGTGATATCATCAACATTGATATTACGGTGATAAAAGACGGTTTTCATGGCGATACTTCAAAGATGTTTTTTATTGGCAAACCCTCTATTTTGGCCGAACGCTTGGTACGCGTGTCTCAAGAATGTCTATACAAAGCCATTAAGATGGTTAAACCGGGCGTACAGCTTGGTACTTTAGGCAACGCTATTCAAAAACATGCTGAAAGCTTTAAATACACCATAGTGCGCGAATATTGCGGCCACGGCATTGGCGAAGTTTTTCACGAAGAGCCACAGGTTTTGCATTACGGCAAAGCGGGCACTGGCGAGACACTTAAAGCTGGCATGTGCCTAACCATAGAACCTATGGTTAATGCGGGCAAACGTCATTCAAAAGTGCTCAAAGATAACTGGACTGTTGTCACTAAAGACCGCAGCTTGTCTTCTCAGTGGGAGCATACTTTGCTGGTCACCGAAGATGGCGTTGAGATTCTAACCTTGCGTCCTGAAGAAACCATTGACCGTATCCACAAACATTAAGACTGTAGCCTTAACATGTTGATCCCCGATAGTATTTTATCTATTTTAGCGGAGCCTTTTGACAAGGACCGCTACCTCGAAGCACAACAGGCGCTTTACGACTGGCTAGGCGAGTATTTTAACGAATACCCCATCAGCCAGTTAGTCAAAGCTCGTCGTGATTTTGTCGATTTAATGCTGTGGGGTTTGTGGCAACATGTTGAGCTTGAAAAAGACCGTAACACCACCTTAATTGCGATTGGTGGTTATGGCAGGGGCGACTTGCAGCCCTATTCAGATGTTGATTTATTGATCTTATCGAAAAATGAATTGCCGCCGGGAACGATTAAAAAAATCGAATTGTTTATCTCTACTTTGTGGGATTTAAAACTCGACATAGGCCACAGCGTACGTACCATTGAAGATACAGTCTCTCAGTCGGCGCAAGATGTCACCGTAGCCACCACGTTACTCGAAATGCGCTGGCTCAACGGGGTTAAAAAGTATTATATCGAACTCAAAAAACAGCTTAAAGAAGCGGCCACCTGGTCATCTAAAGCGTTTTTTATTGCCAAGCGCGAAGAACAAAGAGCGCGCCACCAAAAATATGACGGGATAACCTACACCCTCGAACCCAACTTAAAGGCCAACCCCGGTTGCTTGCGTGACATTCAGACCATCGGCTGGATTGGTCGCCATCATTTACGTTATGGCGGTAAGAAAAACAAACAGCGATACCTCACCGAAGAAGAATATCTTGAACTGGGCGAAGCCCAAGATGCATTGTGGAACATTCGGTTTGCGCTGCACCTAGAGGTTGGGCGCGGCGAAAACCGCTTGTTGTTTGACTATCAGGCGGCGGTTGCCAATCGACTTGGCTTTGGCAACCATGGCAAAGTGTCTATTGAACGGATGATGAAACGATTATTTCGAATTATGCAACGAGTGGTAGAGCTGAACGAAATGCTGTTGCATCATTACGAAGATGAAATTCTCGGTGCCAACGACAATCCTCAAATTGAGCTCATCGATGACAATTTTCAGATTTCCGACAACTTGATCCAAATCCGTCAAGAAAATAGCTTTTTTCAACGTAAAAACATCTTGCAATTGTTCCTGCATATTGCCAAACGCGAAGAGATCGTTGGCATTCATTCGTCAACCGTACGCCAACTTCGCCGAGTACGAAACCGCTCTATCGGTGAATTACAAGATTATGAAGCCTGCCAAAAACGCTTTATCGAGATATTTAGGCAGCCCCAAGGCATGTTAAAAGCCATCAAACTGATGCACAAACACGCCATTTTGGCCGCTTACCTGCCTTTGTGGCAAAACATAGTCGGCCAGATGCAGTTTGACTTGTTTCATGCCTATACCGTAGACGAGCACACCATCAAGGTGCTGCACAACTGTCAGCAATACTTTAACAAAGACGCCAACCCAGAATTTTTACTGTGTAACGAAATCGCCAAACGCTTTGCCAAACCCGAGCTGTTGTTTTTAGCCGCGATGTTTCATGACATTGCCAAAGGCCGTGGTGGCTCACACTCAGAACTTGGCGCCATTGACGCAAAAGAGTTTTCAGAGCGTCATCAGCTGAGTAAATACGACACCAAATTACTGAGCTGGCTGGTGAAAAATCACTTGTTGCTGTCGGTAACAGCCCAGCGTAAAGACATTTACGACCCAGAAGAAATCAAAGCCTTTGCCGAACAAGTGCGTGATGAAACCACCCTTGATTACCTATATTGCTTAACAGTCGCCGATGTACGCGCCACCAACGACAATCTGTGGAATGGCTGGAAAGCCTCGTTGTTCCAAGACCTTTACCTGTTTTGCCAAAAAGCCTTACGCCGTGGACTAGAAAAGCCGCTAGATATTCGCGCGGCTGTGCGCGACAGACAGAATGATGCGAAAAAACTGCTGTTAGAACAGGGTTTTGAAGCGCAACAAATTGCTGATTTGTGGAATCGCTTTCAGGCCAACTATTTTGCTCACAACAGCGCCGAACAAATTCGTTGGCACAGTGCCAGCATTTTGACCCAAAATGATTTGAACAAACCACTGATTTTGGTCAGCGATAGCCCCAAGCGCGGTGGTACGCCTATTTTTATCTATTACCCAATGCAGCAAAACATTTTTGTTAGCGTGGTATCGACATTAGACAGTAAAAAACTCAACGTACTTGATGCCCAATTAATGCGCAGCAAAGACAACTATGCGATGCACACTTTTGTGGTGCTTGAGAAAAACGGTAAGAGCATTCACTCGCCTGTTCGAGCAAAGGCCATTGAGCGGGCACTAGAAATAGCCTTACAGGGTGATCGTAAAAAACGCCATCAACCGCAGCGTCCGTCACGTAAAATCAAATCGTTTCAGATAAAACCCAAGATTGACTTTTTACCGTCGCCCGGGAAAAACAGCACTACAGTGGAGATAACCGCCCTGGATGTGCCTGGTATGTTGGTGAGCATTAGCCACATATTCCAACAAAGTAACCTGTTCATTCACGCGGCGCGTATCGCCACGATAGGTGAAAAAGCCGAAGACATGTTTGTGCTGTCAACAAACGAAAATCAAGCATTAACAGATCAACAAAAAACCGAATTAAAAGACATATTGACCAACAAGTTGGTCGTGTCATCAAGCTGATCATCGTCCAGAAACAATCATCCCTGATTGTATCTGGAGTGAAGCTGCGTGCAAGCAAGTGGCACTACGCTTACTTTACAACAAGTTGAAAAGGCGTTACATCCATGTACCGCATGACTTTATAATTTGAATACCGAAACAACTACGGAAACATAATGACAAGTTTACAAACAACAATTGAAACCGCCTTTGACAACCGCGCCAACATCACACCAACCACAGTCACCAATGAGGTGAAAAACGCAGTCGATTCGGCATTAGCAATGCTCGACAGTGGTAAAGCCCGTGTTGCCGAGAAAATCGGCGGTGAATGGGTGGTTCACCAATGGCTGAAAAAAGCCGTTTTATTGTCTTTTGCTATTAGAGACAACAAAGTTATGGAAGCCGGTGTCACTCGATATTGGGATAAAGTCGACATGAAATTCAGCGACTATAGTGCTGAACAATTTCGTGAAGAAGGTATGCGCGTTGTACCACTAGCCATGGCCCGTAAAGGCAGTTATGTCGGTAAAAATGTGGTACTAATGCCCTCTTACGTCAACATTGGTGCATTTGTAGATGATGGCACCATGGTAGACACCTGGGCCACCGTAGGCTCGTGTGCACAAATAGGCAAGAATGTGCATCTGTCGGGTGGTGTTGGCATTGGTGGCGTACTGGAGCCGTTACAGGCTAACCCTACCATCATCGAAGACAACTGTTTCATCGGCGCTCGCTCTGAAATCGTAGAAGGCGTAATTGTAGAAGAAGGCGCGGTCATCTCAATGGGTGTGTACATCAGCCAAAGTACCCGCATCTTCGACCGCGAAACTGGCGAAACATCTTATGGCCGCGTTCCAGCAGGTTCAGTAGTTGTTGCCGGTTCTTTGCCGTCAAAATGCGGCACATACAACTTGAATGCCGCGATTATTGTTAAAAAAGTTGATGCGCAAACTCGCGAAAAAGTTGGCATTAATGCGTTGCTTCGTAACGTAGAGTAAATTGTGTGGCTCCGTTAGAGGCTGGTGTAACGGAGGCTAGCAAGGGGACAGAACAGTCGTCAAAAACATGGAACAGATTCGCGTTCACAATTTTTGCGAGCTGGTCTGTCCCCAGCTGGTGAAGGCCATAGGTGAACTCGGCAACCTAACCATCTCAAGCGAAAACAACATCCCCAAACACACCAAGCCCAATCCAGCGTATTCTATCCAAGTGATTGTTTCACCCAATAACAAAACCCCCAGTAACAGCGCAATGGGTGGCACCAGCGCTGAAAATACGGCACCTTTTCCAGACCCCAGTAACGCTACCGCTTTAGAGTAAAAGTACAAAGCCGCTATGGCAGTCAGCACACCCTGAAAAAGACCTTGCCACATCAAAGTATCAATAGAAATTAGTAAGTTCTCGGCACCAAACCCTACGAGATAAACAGGCAAATAACACACCATAGAAACCACGGCGACCATCGCTGTTGCTGTCCACGGGCTGACTTGCCAATGCTTGGCCAGCAGCGTATAGCTGGCCCATAACATTCCACAACCAACAAACATTAAGTCGCCCGTGATTGTGTCACCAGATAGATTACCCAAACTCTGCCCTGCCACAAATAGCACGCCTGACAAAATCAACAATATCCCCAAAACCCGGCTGACTTTTAACGATTCTCGTAACCACAAAAAACTGCCCAGCGTGACAAAAACCAACATTGAACTCGGCGCGATAATACCAAAGTGAGCGCTCGGCGCATAAGTCAGGCCCGATGTCGCCAGCAACGAATAAGGTGCCCCTGCCCCTACGGTCAAAACTAAGCTTTTTAGTGCCATTTTTTTAACTTTCATCATTTGCCTAATAAACACCGGCAGCAATAAACACCCCGCAATACCAAACCGTAAAGCGGTGAGATCCCAGCCGTTAAGCTGACTGTTGGCCGCCAATTTTGACACCACCGGCCACGCCCCCCAAATAACTGCCGCCAGCAGGCCAAAGCCCATACCTTTCAAGCTATCACCTATAAATAAGTTACCGTTTGTTTTATGCATCTTTCGCCCTGCCCGTTGTGTCTGTTGTCAATTAACGCTATTTTAAAACACGATTGATTTCGACACGCTGCATATCCACCTTTAATGTGCAGCCATACTGCGTAGTTTATAATTATTTGAGGAATTTCTGCATTTGGATACTTTTGATCGGCAACTATTAAAGATTTTGCAAAATAACAGCCGAATAACGACTGAAGAATTGGGCGCGCAAGTGGGCCTGTCGGCAACCGCGTGCCAACGACGAATTAAAAAGCTGCGCCAAGATGGGGTTATCCGTAAAGAGGTTGCCGTTTTAGACGGCATATCACTTGGCGGTTATGTAACAGTGGTGGTAGAGGTCATTTTGACCCGAGGCGGCGCACTAGTCATTGATGAATTCAAAGCAAAAATGCTGTCGTGCGAAGCCGTTCAGCAGTGTTACTACGTCACGGGCAATGCCGACTTCATTCTGATCATTACCGCCAAAAACATGCTGGCTTATGAGCAAATCACCCGAGACTTGTTTTTTGGCAACGAAAATGTGCAGAAATTTCACTCTACCGTGGTGATGGAGAATGTGAAGGTTGGGTTGGGGATACCTTTGGGGTGAGCAATAACTTATAAACAGGTTCCAAACGATGGACGTTTTATCCAAAGGCATAAAAAAACCACCTTCGATAGGTGGTTTTTATCTATTCAAAATTAAAAACAAACCTTAACGCTTTGGTACGCCCGGAAAACCACCGCCGCCTGGCATCATACCTTTCATGCCTTGAGCTGCACGCATCATTTTCTTCATGCCGCCGCCGCCCATTTTCTTCATCATTTTCTGCATTTGAGTGAATTGCTTGAGCAAACGGTTTACATCTTGGATTTGAGTACCAGAACCCGCTGCAATACGACGTTTACGTGAGCCTTTGATGATCTCAGGGCGTTCACGCTCTTTGGCCGTCATAGAGCTAATAATAACTTCCATTTGAGTGAACTGCTTGTCGTTAACCTGACCTTTAACCTGTTGTGACATATTGCCCATACCCGGCATTTTGTCCATCATCGACATCATGCCGCCCATGTTGCGCATTTGCACCAACTGTTCGCGAAAATCCTCTAAGGTAAAACCTTTACCCTTCATGACTTTCTTGGCTAGCTTCTCAGCTTTTTTCTTGTCGACTTTACGTTCGACTTCTTCAATCAGTGACAGTACATCACCCATACCAAGAATTCGAGAAGCTACACGCTCTGGATGGAACGGCTCAAGGGCGTCGATTTTCTCGCCCATACCGATGAATTTGATAGGTTTGCCGGTGATAGCACGAATCGACAGCGCCGCACCGCCTCGGGCATCACCGTCTGCTTTGGTCAATACCACACCTGTTAACGGCAGGGCATCATCAAAAGCCTTGGCTGTGTTGGCAGCATCTTGACCGGTCATGGAGTCAACCACGAACAAAGTCTCTACCGGTTTGATGTTGGCGTGGAGGTCTTTTATTTCGCCCATCATTTCGTCGTCTACGTGTAAACGACCTGCGGTATCGACAATAACCACATCAAAGAATTTTTTCTTTGCATGGTCAATCGCGCTGTTTGCAATCTCAACTGGTTTTTGGCTGATGTCACTGGGGAAGAATCCGGCGTCGACTTCGGCTGCTAACATTTCGAGCTGTTTGATTGCCGCAGGACGGTATACGTCGGCACTGACGACCAAAACAGATTTCTTTTCACGCTCTTTTAAATATTTGGCCAATTTGGCCACAGTGGTGGTTTTACCAGCACCTTGCAAACCGGCCATCAAAACTACGGCTGGCGGTTGCGCTGCCAAAGACAAGGCTTCGTTGGCCTCACCCATAGCGCTTTCAAGTTCGCTTTGAACGACCTTTACAAACATCTGACCCGGCGACAGGCTTTTCGATACTTCGATGCCCACAGCACGTTCTTTTACTTTGGCAACAAAGTCTTTAACTACGGGTAAGGCAACATCAGCTTCAAGTAATGCCATGCGCACTTCGCGCAGGGTGTCTTTAATATTTTCTTCGCTCAGGCGGCCTTTGCCGCTGATATTGCGTAACGTTTTCGACAGGCGGTCGGATAGATTCTCAAACATTAACTAGGTTCCACTGTTTTTTTCAGGGTATTTTGCCGGGCATTATACCTGCGTCAGGACTATTCAACCAGCCCCACAGTGCTGATTGGCGTAAATCGCTGCTTTGATTAACATAAAATATGCCATAGAATAACCCCAACAATAACTTCACCACCCAAATGTGGATAATCCATGCTTCAAACTTTTCTCGCCAGCTTCTCTGTGCTGTTTTATGTTTTGGCCACCGCCACCCTATTGACTCGGTTATTTCATGCCGATGGCATAAACTTCAAAAAAGTCATGTTACTTGCTGGCAGCGCGGTGCTTGCACATGTGTTATTTGTCGCCATTGGTATATTTACCCCAACGGGCCAAGATTTCAGTTTAATAAACGTGGTGTCTTTGGTGTGCCTGCTCATATCAATATCGGTTTCGCTGTCAGCGTTTAAATTCCCTGCCCCGTTTTTACTGTCGGTCGTTTACGGGTTTTCGGCTTTTGTACAGCTCAGTGCACTGTTTTTTCCTAAGCATGTTGTGGTGCAGCACTTTTTCTCGAACTTGCCTTTAACCGGCCACATTACTTTATCTTTACTGGCTTATTGCGTGCTAATCATCGCCACTTTGTACGCCATTCAATTTAATTACATCAACAAAAAACTTAAGAGCAAAGATTTGTCGGTTGTTAGCTGTAATTTCCCGCCTTTAATGCAAGTCGAAAAACAATTGTTTCAACTGCTGGGCATAGGCACTATTTTACTCAGTGCAGCACTGCTAACTGGCTTTGTTTATCTCGACAACATGTTCAGTAAAACCATCGCTCACAAAACCCTATTGTCTATCGTCGCTTGGCTGATTTATGTCACTTTGGTTGTTGGACATCGGTTACGAGGCTGGCGCGGCAGAACCGCAGTGGCCAGTACCATTGCTGGTGCCGTTGTATTAACACTGGCATATTTTGGCAGTCGCTTTGTTCGCGAGATAGTTCTAGGCCGTTTTTGACGCAATTGTCGCAAAGTTGGCTGCAAGTTCGCCAATATTGACGTTTTCGCTTGACACCAGCCCCCTTGATAATACTTAATACTCGTAATAGTCATCCTTGGGAAAAACATTAATTGGACAGCATTCCAACGAACACCTTATTTATCGTATTGGGTGTTTTGATCTTCTTATCCGCGTATTTTTCCAGTTCAGAAACAGGCATCATGTCAATCAACCGATATCGCCTGAAACACCTCGAAAAACAAAACCATCGCGGCGCGTTACGCGTCAGTAAATTACTGAAAAAACCTGACCAATTAATTGGCTTAATTCTCATCGGCAATAACCTAGTCAACATCGCGGCTTCGTCGATTGCCACTTATATAGGTATTCGACTATACGGCGAACCTGCTGGAATGGCGATTGCGACAGTCTCATTAACCTTAGTGGTGTTAATATTTGCAGAGGTCACGCCTAAAACTCTCGCGGCATTGCACCCAGAGAAAATTGCCTACCCTAGTTCTTTTATATTGACGCTCTTACTGATCCCCTTTAAACCCTTTGTCATTATGCTCAATTACATCACCAATGGTTTTATTTCGTTATTTGGCATTAGTGCCGAGCAACGTGAACACCATAGTTTGAGCACCGAAGAATTGCGTACTGTGGTCAACGAGTCTGGTGCGATGTTGCCTGATCGCCATCAAAGCATGTTGGTTAACTTACTCGACTTAGACAAAATAAAGGTCGAAGACATTATGATCCCCCGCAGTGACTTGGTTGGCATCGACATCAACGACAGCTGGAAAGACATTACCAAACAGCTCACCCACGCCCAACACACGAGAGTTTTATTGTATCGAGACAATGTCGATGATTCAGTAGGGTTCATTCACAGCCGCGACGCACTGCGACTGCTAGCCAAAGAACAATTTACCAAATCGACCTTACTGCGCGCGGTAAAAGAGATTTACTTTATACCCGAGGGTACTTCGTTAAATACTCAGTTGTTTAAGTTTCAACAATCACGTGAGCGCATTGGCTTGGTCGTAGATGAATACGGCGATATTCAAGGCTTGGTGACACTCGAAGACATTCTTGAAGAGGTGGTCGGTGATTTCACTACAACCATGACTCCAGCCCCCAAAGAAGAGATTCAATCGCAACCAGATGGCACTTACCTAGTTGACGGCAGTGCCAACGTGCGTGATATCAATAAAGAGATGGATTGGGTGTTTCCTATCGATGGACCAAAAACCTTTAATGGTTTGATAGTGGAATACCTCGAAGACATCCCAGGCGACAACATTTGCGTGCGCATCGAAGGTTATCCGATTGAGATTGTTGAAATTAAAGGCAATAGGGTGAAGAAAATTCGGGTGATGCCCAATGATTATAAAGAGGTTCCGGCAAAGAAAAGTAAGAAGTCGCCGGCATAAGTTAAACTGAAATTTAGCATGATAAAAAAGGAGCTAACGCTCCTTTTTTTTGGCTTTGTGCCTATGACTTTAGAACATGAGGTTTGATTTATACCAAATCCATTAATTAACTGGTCATTTTGCTGGTTAAAATAAGCATTAGCTTCGTTATTAATCTTGCCATTAGAGTGACTAGTGGCGGCGATTAATGCCTTGCTACTGCTTATTTTCCCAATTGGTCCGACACATCGGCAAAATCAGACCAGTGAATTAATGTCATTGGTATTAGAACAACCCAAAGAACCAGCCATTATCTTCAAGATCAGCCCTACACCCTTTTAGTTGCTTAGCATACATATCTGAACGGTTTTTCACCTTGCGGGCAACTTTAATCAACCACTTCTTTTTGTTGTAGCTTTTGTTTTTATAACCTCCCCACCCTTCGTGGTAGTTAAGATATTGCGCGTAGGCATCCCATTTTGACACACCGTTGATTTTTTGGGTTTTATAGATAAACCAACCCATAAAATCGATGGCATCGTCAAATTCATCTCGGTCTGCACCTGAGTTGCCCGATTCTCGAATATAGTCAGCCCAAGTCATGGTTTTAGCTTGTGAGTAACCATAGGCGGTGCTGGCGCGTCCTGTTGGGATAAAACCGAGGAAATACTGCATTGGTGGCGCTGCATCTTCTTTAAACGAGCTTTCTTGATACATCATGCTCATGGGCACATGAATTGGTACGCCCCACTTTTTTTCAGCATCGGCTGCGGCATCAAACCAATCATCTTGCTCTTCGAAAATTTTACAAAGGTTGTTAACATTTTTCGGTGGAGCTGTGGCACACGAACTTACGCACGAAATAGTTACGCTACACAAGGCTATGATTTTTATTGACTTTTTAAATTTTTTTAAATTAATTGTCATTTTTTCCATTTTATTTGAGTTTTTTTGAATTTCTCAGGAACTTTTTACCCGCAGCGGCGTCATACCTTATGTAACAGTTTTGTAGTATGTTCATCCCTAGATATACTTTATAGCGCGATATCCCAATCGCGCTTTTTTTTGCCTGAAATTCGGCTTATCCAAAATACCCTGCTAAAAACGTTTCAAAATCTTCTGTGTCGCTGTCTTCAACCACTTTTTGTTTGGCAACCGACTCAAGGGCGTGGTTTTTCATCAGCTCATCATCAAACAAACTGCTTTGGGTGTTGGCTAATAAATCTTTATTTACTTTGGCTTGGTTAAGACTCCATAAACCACTGCCAACCCCCGCTGATTTAAGGTCGTTCAAGAATCTAGCCGATAAGGTTAAATCAGGGTCGACCACAGATTTACGTTGTTCGCCTACAACTTTACAATAAACATCACTGCCAGAGGCTTTGTCTAGCCACGCGGCAACCAAATCAAGTTCATCAAATATCTCAGAGCCCCAATCAGTAATAGTGCGCTCTTTGTCTTGATGGTTATCGTGATGTTTGAGCTTCAAATCAGGGTCACGACCTCGCAATATGACTTGAGTATGGTTTTCTTCTACTCTGTCATTTTCAGCGTCACACAATACCGGGCTGTCTTTGAGCAAACAATAACTCAAAAATACATCTAAAAAATGGATTTGCGACAGGTCGATGCCCACCGGGCTATACGGATTTACATCCATCGAACGAATTTCTACATATTCAATTCCCCGCTCGGCCAAGGCATCGGTGGGTTTTTCGTTCGATGCTGCGGTTCTTTTGGGCCTAACTGGAGAATAAAATTCGTTTTCAATCTGCAACAAGTTGTTATTCAGCTGAGCATGACCATTGGGGTTTTCTGTAGGAATCTTATAATCATCAATCGGTGTTTTAATCGCTTCACGCAATCCGGCAACGTATTGTTTTAAGCAAGAATAACTGATGTTCAAGTCTGACTGGGCATTACTTGTGTAACCCAAATCACTCAATCGTAAAGAGGTAGCATAAGGCAGATACAAACCGCCATTGCCAATTTTCTCAAAAGGATATTTGCTGGCACGCTCGCCAATGAAAGACCCACAAAGTGCAGGCGATGCCCCGTACAAATAGGTCAGCAACCAAACGTTGCGTTTAAAGTTACGAATAAGATTTAGATACTGCTCAGATTTGAAATCTTGCGAACTGCCATCATGGCCTTCACGTTTGGCGAGGGTTTCCCACAATGTCTCAGAAAAAGATAAGTTAAAGTGAATACCGGATATCACCTGCATAAAACTGCCATAACGAAACTTAAGACCTTGACGGTACAGATGCTTCATTTGACCGCTGTTAGAGGTACCGTAATTGGCCAGTTGAATATCGTCTTCATGACGAACATAACAAGGCATACTGATTGGCCATAAATATTCATCGCCAAGGTTTTTCACCACAAAAGCATGAATGTCGGTCAGTTGTGCCATGGTTTTATTGGCATCGGTGCTGGCCGGAGTAATGAATTCTAGCAGGGCTTCAGAATAATCGGTGGTGATATAAGGGTGCGTTAGGGCTGAGCCAAAAGCATCGGGATGAGGCTTTTGTGACAATGAACCATCTGCTTTTACCCTTAAGGTCTCTCTTTCTATACCCCGGGTGATGCCGACAACAGCCGACAAGTTTTCAGGCGAGGATAAATCATTCAGTTTGTTCACTAGCTCTTGATTCAACATAAGCTCTCTAATTGTGCTGCTGGGCTTGGGCGATAAAGCCTTGATGCCATTGATGAAGATTGACCATTGGGTCAATCTTGGATTTAAGCAGATCTGGGGGCAAAAAAAACCTTTTCAATCCACACTATGGCTATTTTGTTTGGTCGGTACTGTCTTGCTCAATATCTGAGCCATCATTATTATCACTTTGCATACTTTGTTCAGTGCTTTGTTCACTACTTTGTTGTTTTTTTGTTTGTGCAGATGTTTCGCTCGTTTCGTCAAAATCAGCATCATCGTCACCAACGATATGACCAAACTTCAAGCGGCGAACTGACCGAATGGTAGTAATAGGACCAGACAAAGCATAACCTGCAAAAATAAGCAGCAGCATTTCTGCCGGACTAGAGGCGATAACAACAAACATCATCACGAACACCAACACCACAACAAATGAAACCTTTGATTGCCAATCAACGTCTTTAAACGAGCTATAACGAAAATTGCTGACCATTAACAAGCCCATCGCTATAGTCACAAAACAAACCAGATAACTGACATCAGCACCTTCAACTTGATATTCAGCGCCAACCCAAACCATAGCAGCCAACACGCCTGCAGCGGCGGGAATAGCCAACCCTTGAAAATAACGTTTGTCGGCAATGCCCACTTGCGTGTTAAACCGCGCCAAACGCAGTGCTCCGCCGGCGACAAAAATAAACGCGGCTAACCAGCCGATTTTGCCCATGTCTTTTAATGCCCAATTAAAAGCAATAATTGCAGGTGCGACACCAAAAGACACAATATCGGCCATTGAATCGTATTCAGCACCAAATTCACTTTGGGTATTGGTCAGGCGGGCGACACGCCCATCAAGTCCGTCAAAAATCATCGCAATGAAAATGGCGACAGCGGCGGCTTCAAAGCGACCACTCATTGAGGTTACCACCGCATAAAATCCAAAAAATAAGCCAATGGTAGTCAGCAAGTTGGGGAGTAAGAAAATACCCGGTCGTCTTTTGCTGCCTGAGAATTTGTTTGCTGTCATAGATGCCTGATTAATTGAGCTTTTTAATAAGTTTGAGTATATAAAAGGACGAAGGTTTTACCAAGATATAAAGTGTTTCAACCTTACATGACCCTATGGTAACGCAATCGGCGCGCTTAGCGCCTATACTGCAAATGACCCAGTTAATGTCCCCCCTAGCATAAAACCAAGGACTGAGAAATGGACTTAAATCACCAAATGGAATTGATTAGTATTGCGATGACGACTGCGGTTTGCGCAAAAACCGGATGTAATTGGTCGGTTAGAATGCAAGACTTTGGAGTCGACTTAAATATCCACGGCGAAAACTGGCCTCTACAACCGCAAATTGACATTCAACTCAAATCAACCCGAATCTGCCACGCGCCATTATCAAATCAATCAACTTTTAAATACCCGCTAAGAGTTAAGAATTATAACGACTTGAGAGCAAAAACGATACGACCACAATTATTGTTATTAGTTTTGGTACCTGAGGCTATAGATGAGTGGCTAATCGATGAATTTGACCGTATTTCATTCAAATATGGGCTGTATTGGGTTAACCTTAGGGGTAGACCGCCAACGACTAATCGGCAAACGGTTACGATAGAAATTTCGCTGGCCAATAGATTTAACGCCCAATCACTTGAAAAAATGATGACGCAATTAAATCAACGTGGAGAAATAAGACCATGACAACTACTACCCAATTGACTTGTGATGACATTGACTTTGACGCTATTGAACCGGCAGAGCTTGAGCAAATGATGGTTCAAAGCGGCTGGGAAAAAATTAAAACCTTTGCTGGTATTGCAACCATTTGGCGCTCAGCCATCACATCAACAACCCAATGGGTGCCTTTAAATCACAATTTTGATGATTATGCCAAGCTAGCTCGCGAAACCTATGTGGCAGCAACAACTGACAATTGTATAAAGCGGGTAAAGGCTGAAAACTCAGCCGCCTAGTGCTTAACAACCTGCCCCTTCTTAATCTTCAGCTTGCCATCAACACAGTCAATCAACAAAGTGGTATTCGGGTCAATCTTGTTAGACAACAACGCCTGCGCCAATGGGTTTTCAATACTTTTTTGAATGGCACGTTTGAGCGGCCTAGCGCCAAATACAGGATCAAACCCGGCCTCAGCTAGCTTGTTTAGAGCCGCATCACTCACTCGCAATTTAAAGCCTTTTTCTTCCAACCTTTTCTTTAATCCGCTTAATTGAATATTGGCAATGGCTTTGATTTCATCTGCTGCCAGTGGGTGGAAAACCACTGTTTCATCTACCCTATTGATAAACTCTGGCCTGAAATATTGCGTCAGGGTGTCCATTAATGCATCTTTCATTTCATCATATGAGCTGTTTTGATGCTGTTCTTGAATCACATCTGAACCCATGTTTGAGGTCATGATGATCACTGTATTTTTAAAATCTACCGTGCGCCCCTGTCCATCAGTCAAACGGCCATCGTCGAGCACCTGCAATAATATGTTGAACACATCTGGATGGGCTTTTTCGACCTCATCAAACAAAATCACCGAATAAGGCTTGCGCCGAACCGCTTCTGTTAAATAACCACCTTCATCGTAACCTATGTATCCCGGTGGGGCGCCTATCAAACGGGCAACTGCATGTTTTTCCATAAACTCCGACATATCTAGGCGTATTAACGACTCTTCGGTGTCAAACAAAAACGAAGACAGTGCTTTGGTCAACTCGGTTTTGCCCACCCCGGTTGGGCCAAGAAACAAAAACGAACCTATTGGCTGATCAGGGTCGGCCAATCCAGCCCTACTGCGCCTGATGGCGTTAGACACAGATTCAACCGCTTCATTTTGACCAATCACCCGTCGATGCAATTCAGATTCCATTCTAAGCAGTTTATCCCGGTCACCTTCAAGCATTTTAGCCACAGGTATGCCGGTCCAACGAGCCAGTACTTCTGCTATTTCATTTTCGGTGACTTTATGGCGAAGCAAACGCATATCTTGCATTTCTACTTGCGAAGCCAAGTCGAGTTTTTTCTCAAGCTCAGGGATCCGCCCGTACTGTAACTCCGACATTCTTTGTAAATCGCCAGCACGCCGTGCCACTTCAAAGTCTAACCGCACTTGTTCAAGCTCAGTTTTAATATTTTGCGTGCCCTGCAACGCCGCTTTTTCGGCGCGCCATATCTCATCGAGTTCATTGAACTTGGTGTCAGATTCAAGCATGTCTTTACGAATCAACGCGAGCCTTTGTACTGTGGCTTCGTCGGTTGTTTTACCAATCGCATTTTCCTCAAGCTTGAGCTGAACAATTCTTCGTTCGAGCATATCTAGCTCTTCGGGTTTAGAATCAATTTGCATCCGAATATTCGACCCCGACTCATCAATCAAATCAATGGCTTTATCGGGTAACTGCCTGTCTGAAATATAACGGTGTGAAAGATTGGCTGCGGCAACAATGGCGGTATCGGTGATCTCTACTGAGTGGTGAATTTCGTAGCGTTCTTTCAAGCCCCGTAAAATCGCGATGGTGTCTTCAACATTGGGTTCTTCAACCATGATTTTTTGAAAACGGCGTTCAAGCGCGGCATCTTTTTCGATGTATTTACGATATTCATTGGTGGTGGTTGCGCCAACACAGTGCAATTCGCCCCGAGCAAGGGCGGGTTTTAACATGTTGCCCGCATCCATCGCGCCATCGGTTTTTCCGGCACCCACCATCATGTGAATTTCGTCGATGAATAAAATCACCTGACCTTCTTCTTTGGCCAATTCGTTGAGTACGGCTTTAAGGCGTTCTTCGAACTCTCCCCTAAATTTAGCGCCTGCCACCAACGCGCCCATATCTAGCGACAATACCCGTTTGCTTTTTAGTCCTTCGGGCACTTCGCCGTTAACTATACGCTGTGCCAGCCCTTCGGCAATGGCGGTTTTACCAACACCGGGCTCACCAATCAATACTGGATTATTTTTGGTACGGCGTTGCAAAACTTGAATGGTTCGGCGAATCTCTTCATCTCGACCAATCACAGGGTCTAACTTACCCTGCTCTGCCCGCGTGTTTAAATCAAGCGTGTATTTTTCAAGCGCTTGGCGCATATCTTCGGCGTTTTGTTCATCAACTTTCTGACCATCACGAACAGTATCTATCGCCGTTTCAATGTTCTTTTTGTTTAAACCAGTTAGGCGAAAAATGTCACCCAACGGCCCTTTGTCTTCAGTGGCCGCCAGTACAAAAATTTCACTAGAAATATACTTATCTTTACGCTTTTGCGAGAACTTGTCAGACAGGTTCAGCATAGTCACCATTTGCGGCGAAAATTGAACATCAGCGCCAATTCCCTCAACTCTAGGCAGGCGTTCAAGCGCCTGTGACAGCTTAGAATGCAGTTCGTTGATATTGATGCCCACCCGAGTCAACAAGGCTCGAATTGCACTGCCGTCTTGATTCAACAAGGTGTACATCAAATGAACCGGTTCAATATACTGATGATCACGGCCCAATGCCAAAGATTGAGCATCAGAAATGGCGATCTGTAATTGGGTGGTTAGTCTGTCTAGTCGCATGGGCGTCGTTCCGTACGGTGAAGTTAATGAATAAATGAGGGTGGTAATACGATATTTCAAGCGGTGTTGTTTAGATCACCACCACAATTTTGACCTAAATCAACGAATTGCAGATGACTCAATCCAAATACAACTGGCCATTCGTCCGCACGCCCCATCTCGGCGGTATGAATAAAACAACGCATCTTCTTTATAAGTGCAATGTTGGCCGCCGTAGATTTTATTCACGCCCAATTTATTGAGTCGTTTAACAGCCAGCGCATAAATATCACATAACCATTTGTCGCCATAAACTTTAAACGTTGCTTGCTCATCATCTGCAAACTGGCTCTTCATGTCATCGCCCACTTCAAAGCACTCAGGGCCTATCGCAGGGCCTAGCCAAGCCAATATTTGGTTTGCATCCGTTTTGATATTGGCCAAGGTATTTTCGATAATGCCATCAGCTAAACCCCGCCAGCCCGCATGCACCGCCGCGACAAACGAGCCTTGGGAATCGGTCAACAAAATAGGCAGACAATCAGCCGTCATCACAGTGCAAACAATATTGGCTTGCGTGGTGTAACTACCATCAAACGATTCAGCGATGTGAGTATTAGCCATTAATTCAACGACTTTATTGGTATGGGTTTGAGATAACCAAACAGGGGTATTTGGCAGGCTTTCGTTGAGTAATTGTCGATTTTTCAGCACCTGCTCAATATCGTCATTAACGTGGTCGGCAAGATTGAATGAATCAAAAGGCGGCTTAGAAAAACCGCCTTCTCGGGTGGTGGTCAGCGCTTTAACATTAACAGGCGCTGGCCAATCGGGGTAGATGAATTTCATCTTGGTATTGAGCTTATTGGTTAGTACGTTTCAATATAATTGTCTTTGGTGTCTTGACGTAAACAGGCTGACAGTCTGACCATATCATCTGGAATTGGCGCGTGCCATTCCATTAACTCACCGGTAATTGGATGCTCTAAAGACAACATCGCCGCGTGCAAAGCCTGACGGCCAAAATTACGCAATAACGACAACAGTTCTTTTTCACAACCTTTGGGTGGTTTAGCCCTGCCACCATAGACAGGGTCGCCGACCAACGGATGCGTCAAATGTGCCATGTGCACTCTAATTTGATGCGTACGACCACTTTCGAGTCTCAAACGTAAACGGGTATGAGCGCGATATTTTTCAGCAATTCTATAGTGAGTGATTGCTTCCTTACCTGCTTCGTTAACTGCCATATGGGTTCGTTTAGTCGGATGACGACCAATAGGTTCGTTTACCATGCCGCCACCGGTTAATGTGCCGGTGCAAATAGCTTCGTATTCGCGGGTAATTTGACGAGCTTGTAAACTAGTCACCAAATGCGTTTGTGCTTCAACCGTTTTGGCCACAACCATTAAACCCGTAGTATCTTTATCCAATCGATGAACGATACCCGCACGGGCAACGTGCACAATATCGGGGAAATGAAACAGCAATGCATTTAGCAAAGTACCGTCACTATTACCTGCCCCTGGGTGAACAACTAATCCCGTTGGTTTATTAACAACAAGAATGTGGTCATCTTCATAAACGATGTCTAAGGGAATATCCTCGGGTGCGTAGGTTACCGCTTCTTCAATCTCGGCTTCGATGGTGATATCTTCGCCACCAATCAATTTTGCCCGAGGTTTAGTGACAACTTTACCGTCAACAGATACGTGACCGGCTAAAATCCATTCTTTTAAGCGCATTCTTGAAAAATCAGGGAACATTTCGGCAATTGCCCGATCTAACCGCTTACCTACTAATAAATCTGGCACATTGGCGGCCAATGAAACATGTTCTGACATAAATTCGTAATCTTCCGATAAATTTCTCTGTGCAAGCCCAGCTCGCCTGAGTTAGAATCGGCATGATACTTTATTTTCACCTATTTTCTAACTCTTAATTGTGAGTTGCCCGGGAAGTTTTTTAATGCATAACCTCAAAAATATCGGAAAAGCCCTCTGTCTGACCACCTTATTATCTTTAACGGCGTGCTCTTCGCAGCCAGATGTTACCGCCGAAAACGAATCAAACGACATAATAAAACCTAAACGCACCGCGTTGACCATGTATAAAGACGCCAAAAGAACCATGGATGATGGCCTTTATAACCGTGCCATCCAATTGTTCAACGAACTCGATTCGTTGTTTCCATTTGGCCCAATGTCTAAGCAAATTCAATTAGATTTGATTTACGCCTATTACAAGTCACTTAAAAATGCACAGGCAGTGGCCAGCATCGACCGGTTTATTCGCCTTAACCCTAACGACAAAGATCTCGATTATGTTTATTTCATGCGCGGTCTAGTGAATATGGGCAGCGACGAAAATCTGTTCCAAGACATGTTTGGTATCGACCGAGCTGACAAATCGTTAGAGCAAGCTCGCGAAGCCTTCCAAAACTTTAAAACCTTAATAGAGAAGTTCCCTGAAAGTAAATACGCTGCTGATTCTCGCAAACGTATGACTTTTTTGCTTGATAAAATGGCCCGCCGCGAAATATACGTTGCGCAATATTATATGAAGCAAGGGGCTTATTTGGCTGCGGCAAATCGCGGACAATACGTACTTGAAAATTACCCTAATTCACCAAGAGTTGAAAATGCACTTGAAGTGATGATTGAAAGTTATGACCAGTTAGGTTTAATGGAAATGAAAAACGATTCAATCACTGTTATGAAATTGAATTATCCTGATAATGAGTCGGTTAAGTAAATCGATAAACCTTCGCGTGGGACTGTCATACCCATGATACCCACGCGATGCTTACCAGCAAAAGATTAGCAAAAACAGTTATACCGCCTCTTCATCCTCTTCACCTGTTCGAATTCGAATCACTCGATTGATATCAAACACAAAGATTTTACCATCACCAATTTTGCCCGTTTGCGCGGTATTAACAATGGTTTCGACGCACCGTTCTACATCTTCTTCAACCAAGACTATTTCTAATTTAACCTTGGGCAGAAAATCTACCATATACTCGGCACCACGATACAATTCAGTGTGACCTTTTTGACGGCCAAAACCTTTGACCTCAGTCACCGTCATGCCGGTGATGCCAATTTCAGACAAGGCTTCTCGCACATCGTCTAGTTTAAAGGGCTTTATGATGGCTTCGACTTTTTTCATCTTTAACTGTCCGCTATAAAAAATAAGGAGGGGTTATGCGTAGCCGCATAGTGTATACAAAAGTGGCAAACAACAAAAGCCATCTGTAAAATTCATTTAGCTGAGTCTTTGGGTTTTTTAAACGAGTCTTTTGGTTATAATAACCCACAATCTCACCCGAAAACTTAAAAGAGCCGCTTGTGAATCAACAACAAATAGTCAGTGAAATGCAGGTTTTACCTCAAATAGATGCCGACTTTGAAATACAAAGACGCATTGATTTTATTAAAAACCAGTTGGTCGGGTGCGGTCAATATCATTTAGTGCTCGGCATCAGTGGTGGCGTAGATTCTTCGACTTGTGGTCGTCTGGCCCAGTTAGCCGTTGAACAACTTAATGATGAAAATTGCTCTAACGAAAAGCACACTAATACATACAAATTTGTCGCCGTTCGCTTGCCTTTTGATGTTCAAGCCGATGAAGATGACGCCCAACTGGCGCTGCAATTTATCAAACCCAGCGTCAATTTAGCGGTGAATATTAAACCCGGTGCTAACGGCATTCACAGTCAAACCACCGAGTCGCTCAATCAATTAGGATTACTTGAACAAACCGCCGCAGCGGTGGATTTTGCCAAAGGCAACGTTAAAGCCCGCACGCGCATGGTGGTGCAATATGAAGTCGCCGGATTACTTGGTGGCCTAGTGCTAGGCACCGACCACAGCGCAGAAAACATCACTGGGTTTTACACCAAATATGGCGATGGCGCCTGCGATATCGCGCCTTTGTTTGGTTTGAACAAACGTCAGGTGCGATTGTTAGCCAAAACACTCGGTGCGCCCGACAAATTGGTGGTCAAAGCCCCTACTGCCGATCTTGAATGCCTAGAACCGGGCAAAGAAGACGAAGCGGCACTGGGCCTAACCTACGACGAGATTGATGACTTTCTTGAAGGCAAAGCGGTAAGCGACACAGTATCTGAGCGATTAATTGGCATTTACAACCGCACTCAACATAAACGCCAACCAATTCCAACAATTTATGACTAGGCCACAGGCTCAAGGGCTGTACATTTTTCGAACGCTAAGGTTATAATCGAATAAGCAGCCCTGTTTAAACCAATTTCCACCAACGATGTATCAGGTGACTTTATGGACAAGAAAATCAATTGCGCGCTCAGTAACTCAAACAATCTAAGACGCATAACTAAACTAAGTAAACCAAGTAAACCAATCAAGCCAACCCGCAAAAGCCGCGCACGCGGATTCACTATGGTCGAATTACTCATTACTCTTGGCATTGTGGGCATAGCATCTACGCTGGCTTTCTCATCAATGACCAGTTTAATGGGCGACTCAAACAGCGAAGACTTCACCAGAACACTGGCAAAAACAGTCAACTTCTCACGAGTACAATCGGTATCCACCGGCCAAACCGTCACCTTATGCACTGTAGTCGATGGTATTTGCGCCAATGATTGGACCCAAGACATTACTATTTTTGTCGATGCGGGCAATAACCGCACATTGGGCACCAACACAGTATTAAGAATCGTTGAAGCCGTGCC
>CALKGI010000079.1 GCA_938085045.1 uncultured Alteromonadaceae bacterium | reverse complement strand
TATTGGCCGCCAGTTTGGGTGGCAATATCGGTCAACATCGCTTCATCCAAATCTTGTGAAGGATTGATGCGGCGGTTGCCAAAAAAGCTCTGAACTATCATTTCGTTGGCACCGACACCTATGGTGTAAACGGTAATTTTTTTGCTGACTGCGATTTTCAAGGCTTCTTCTGGGCTAACATTACCGGCGGTGTTTTGGCCATCGGTGAGCAAAATTAAAATTTTGTTGGTTTCGGTTTCTTCTTCAAACTTTTTCGCCGCAAGGCCTAAAGCATCCCCAATAGCCGTTTTTTCGCCTACCAAACCCAATTCTGATTCGTCGAGCATTTGCTGTACGGTATCTCGGTCATGGGTTAATGGCGTTTGTAAAAATGCAGTATCGGCAAACAAAATTAGACCTAACCGGTCGCCCACGCGGCGCTTAATAAATTCGCCTAATACGCCTTTTAACATATCTAATCGATTGACAACTTGTCCGTTAATTTCCATATCATTGATGTCCATGCTGCCAGACAAATCTACGGCAATCATCAAATCTCGACCTTCAGTGGGTAAGGTGATGGGCTCACCCAACCATTGCGGGGCCGAAGCGCTAGTGACCAGCGCCAGCCAGATCAAAATAGGCAAAATAAGGCGGCGTTTTTTATTGCGAGTATTTTGGTCAACTTTCATGCTTGGTAGGTTTAGCTCTGGAATTCGCAGTGCCATGCCATTGTGTTTGTTTACGGCGGGTAAAAGCCAAGCCAATAAAGGTAGCGGGAGTAACCAAAAGGCTTCAAGCCATTGAAATTCAATCACTTAGCAGCTCCTTTTAGCAGACCTTGTTTTAACCATATTTGGGCAAACTGGTGATAACTTTGCACCTGTTGCTGATCAACTTTTGGTGTATAGGCAAAATTGAGCCAGTTATCGTCAAACTCTGGGGTTTTGCTTGCGCCTTTTTTAGCTAGGCCATCAAGTAAAAATGTTTTCCACTTTTCGCCCGTTAGCGCAGCGACTTGTTCGCGGCTGTAATACACCATGGCGGCACGTTTCATTATCTCGTTGATTTGTTGCCAAGCGGCATAATGTTCAAGGTCGACAGCATTGAGTTCATCTAAGGCAAAATTGCGTTGCACACGCTTTTTACGCCATTTTTGCACCAATTTAAACACTGCAAAAAGGGTGATGAGTATTAACAATAACACTATCCACCAACCATAGGCGGGTGGCCACATTGAGACTTGCACTGGTAAGTGGATATCTGCGATGGGCAATTCTTGTTGAGCATTCATAAGCGTTGTGCTCCTTGCAGTTGTTCTTCAAGCGGCAAGGAGGCGGTGATCTCGTTAAGCTGAATTTTATGGCGTTTTAGCACTTCGTGATTTTCGACAAAACGTGCGGTGGCGTTGTCGCGGTAAAGCGATTCGTTGCGTTTGTCGCCTAAAAATATGGTTTTGCGATCATGACCATCCGTCACTTGCAATGATTGTTTGAACTGGGTGGTGGGCAATTCATGTTCCATCGGGTCGGTGATTTCACAAGCCACGACTTCGCAGTGCCGTGCTATTTGCGACAGGTGTTTGATGGTGATATCACTGGTGTGATTAAAATCGCTGATCACAAACACCAAAGAGCCGGGGTGGGCTAAACGGCGCAATCGGGCACAAGCATCTTCTAGCGGGTCGTGAGTTTTACCGTTGTCTTGGGCGGTAATAATTGGGCTTTCGTTTACCTTTTCAATGCCTTCACTATGGAGCATGGTCAAGGCGTGTAATACCTGCAATACCCCGTGCTGGCGACTTTTAGGTTTGAGTTCACGGTGTTTGTGTTGGTTGAATACCAAACCGCCGACTTTGTCGCCGCGCTTTTTCGCATTCCAAGCAATGAGGGCCGCCAAATGGGCCGCTTGAACAGATTTGAACAGTAACCGGGTGCCAAAGTACATGCTGTCAGATAAGTCGACCAAAATGAAAATTGGGCGTTCTTTTTCTTCGCGAAATAACTTGGTGTGGGTTTTGCCCGTTCTGGCCGTCACGCGCCAGTCGATGGTACGAATATCATCGCCCGGATTATAATGACGCACCTCGTCAAACTCCATGCCCCGACCTTTGCTTTTGGCCAGATAGTTACCCGCCAGTTTCGACTGGTTAGTATGGCGCGGAGAAAGGTCGAGCATGCCGCACTTTTGCTGATAGGCCAGTAGTTCTTCTATCGCAAGGGTGACACCGTTGCTGCGGCTGTCTTTGAGCCAGCTGCTAACATCAGGTGCACCTGCTTGTGTGTTTTTTTGCCACCAATTCATCATGGTACCGCAACAAAATCCAAGATACGGGCCAGTACTTTCTCTGACGTGAGGCCTTCGGCTTCGGCTTCGTAGCTGATGAGTAAACGATGGCGTAATACGTTGAAGTAAATTGATTGAATGTCTTCTGGGGTGACAAAGTCACGACCTGACAACCAAGCTTTAGCGCGTGAACAGCGGTCAAGCGCAATCGTTGCCCTTGGGCTTGCGCCAAATGAGATCCATTTTGCCAATTGAGCATCGTATTTTTCAGGTTGGCGAGTCGCGATCACCAATTGAACAATATAGTCTTCAAGTTGAGGCGCCAAATGGATATTAAGAATCGATTTACGCGCGTCAAAAATGTCTTTTTGGTTTAATTCAGGAACCGTAGGTTGAGCCTGTTCTAACGCTTCACCACGGGTCAGTTTCAAAATGGCCAATTCGGTGGCAGCATTGGGATAATCGATATCTATGTGCATCAAAAAGCGGTCAAGCTGGGCTTCAGGTAGTGGATATGTCCCTTCTTGCTCAATCGGGTTTTGGGTTGCCATAACCAAGAAAAGATCTGGCAATTTATAGGTGGTTTTGCCTACGGTAACCTGACGCTCTGCCATGGCTTCGAGCAGGGCTGATTGTACTTTAGCTGGTGCTCTGTTAATTTCATCGGCAAGCACTAAGTTGTGAAATAGTGGACCTTTTTGGAATTCAAACACTCCGGTTTCAGGACGGTAGATATCAGTACCGGTCAAATCGGCAGGCAGTAAGTCTGGCGTGAACTGAATACGGTGAAAGTCGCCTTGTATACCATTGGCCAGTGCGTTGATTGCACGGGTTTTCGCTAGGCCAGGTGGTCCTTCGACCAACAGATGACCATCGGCCAATAGGGCGATGAGAATGCTTTCGGTCAACTTGGGTTGGCCGATAACCTGTGAATTCAAATACTCTCTGAGTTGTGCGAATTGTTCAAAAGCCATAATCGTGTCGTGATATCCGAATAGTTGGTTAATTCACCAAAAGTGAAATTTACAGTGGTATTTTAGGTCAGAGATTCTAAAAGGTTTGGCGGTGAACTTAAAGCGCTAATTCGTTACATTCTGTTAATAGTTATTAATGGGGCGGGAGGATGGGGGTGATTGTCGTCGTTGACTTAAAAACTGAATTTTAATGACGTAGGGTCGACGAGGCGGTGGGCCTTCATTTTTGAGTTGGGTGGGGGGAATCGAGGTTGTGATATTTTAGGGACTGGAGGGGCGGCAATGCTGTTGACTTAAAAATAAAAAAACAAAAACTTATCACCACAGAGGACGCAGAGGACACAGAGAAGGGCAAAAAACAGCAAATTGGGTCTTTTTCTTTTCTCTGTGCTCTTTGCGCTCTCTGTGGTGAAAGATCTTTTAAAGAAAAAACGACCAGCTACTAGAATATAGCTTCCGTTTGGTAGACCACGTGAAATAGCAACAACCCTTAAGTCAACAGCATTGTGGAGGAACGGAGGCAAGCAACAGGGGGCAGAGCAGTTGCAAAAACATGGAACTGCTTCGCGTTCTCAGTTTTTGCAATCTGGTCTGCCCACGGCTGGTGGTGACCTCTTCCTTTTATACATCATTTCAAATGATTGACGTTGTTACTGAACTTGGATGGTTTCGAAGCCTTCATGTGGCGCCGTTTTTATATACTGTAAAGTTCAGTTGAACCATACCAGTCAAACCTTGTTCTTGGGCTGCTATTGGATAAATTGGGTCGACTCTTTTTATTACATCTGGGGCTTGTAAGGGCGCAGTATCGATTGACGTATCGGCAAGTGCCAGCTGCATGAAGGTGAGCATACCGGTTAATACTGTGGCGCAAATGGTTGTTTTAGTGCGTGAACCTGATTTAATTTGACCTAATTTCATCATTTTTTCCGTCAATCATTTTCGATAAAAATGACTGACTTTTTTCAATTTTGTAATCAGATTTTTTTAGCGTGGTCGTGTAAACATACTGTCATCCGGCCTTTTTTAAATGACAGCGCCTCTTTTTTAACCAAACGGCCAATCAAGGTTTTGACCGTTTTCTCGTGCCACTGCTGTGATTCATTGAGACGCGAAACCACATCGGTAGCAATGCATGGGTGGCCTTGCCAAATGGCTTCTATTACTTGATATTCGCTGTCGGAGATTTCCATGATTAACGCCTTGTGATTACGCTTGTAATCGTTAAGCAAGTGGTTTTTTAAACAATTTTGAGTCGTAGGTTAAGTTTACTATTGAGGGGGTTGCTGCCTAATTGAATTATGATGCGCATCACGCTACACTTGTTCTATGATCAAATCATTCAAACACAAAGGACTTAAAAAGTTCTTTGAAACGGGCAGTTCTACAGCTACAGGTACAGGTATTCAGGTAAAACACCAGCGTAAACTGCGTATGCAACTTGTGGCAATCACTATCAATGGCAATTGGCGCGTCACCTTTGAGTTTGCCAATGGCAATGCTTACATATTGAATTATGAGGACAATCACTAATGACAATGCATAATCCGCCTCACCCCGGTGAATTTATTTATGAGGTTTATCTTGAGCCATCTGGTTATAGCTGTCGCTATCTAGCTAAACAATTGGATGTGGCTTCCTCAACATTAAACCGTATTTTGAAAGGGCAAAGTGCCATTTCGCCTGAAATGGCACTGCGTTTGTCTAAGGCTTTGGGTCGGACGCCGCAAAGCTGGCTGGCTATGCAACATAATTACGACTTATGGCATGTTGAGAAAAATGTAAATTTGACGAATGTTCGGACTGTTGATTTTGCCACGGCGTAAGCCATTACAGTTGGTAATCAACAACAAAAGACTAATAAATACAACAGGAGCCCAAAGTGGACTTTGATATCAATTCGGCGTGGACAGTCGTGTATTCGAACACCGCATTTTTACTTCTATATCTGGTGGTGTTGATTGTTGGAAAACGGGTTTATGACCTGATGACTCCGTTCAGTATCGATGAGCAGATAATAGCGAAGAAAAACTTGGCCGTGGCGACCTCTTATTTTGGTTACACCTTAGCCATGAGCATTATTTTTGTCGGGTCTTTACTTGGTCCTACTGAGGGGTTACTGGCTGACTTACTTAAAGTTGGCGGGTATTCGGCGATGGGTATTGCTTTGCTGAATGTGTCGAGGATAGTCAATAACAAGCTTATTCTCACTAAATTTAACAACACCAAAGAGATAATAGAGGATAGAAATGTCGGCACTGGCGCTGTGCAGGCAGGCTCTTACATTGCCTCTGCACTGATTATTAGCGCTTCTATTCATGGCGAAGGCGGTGGTATTGAAACGGCACTTGCCTTTTTTGTTTTGTGTCAGTTAGCGTTAATTGTGATGACCCGCATATACAATATAATTACCCCATTTTGTATTCATGATGAAATCGAAAAAGACAACTTTGCCGCCGGTATAGCATTTTCAGGCTCGTTGATTGCGGTGGGGATTATTTTGGCCAAAGGGACGGCGGGCGATTTTGTCTCTTGGCAAAGTAACTTATTGCAACTGGTTCATTATTCGGTGATTGCTTTTGTGGTATTGCCGATATTTCGGTTTGCGCTCGACAAGCTAATTATCTGGGGTATTGATTTAAATAAAGAAATTAGTGAACATCAGAATGTTGGCGCAGCAGTGCTGGAATTTGGCGGCACCATTGGGTTTTCTGTTGTACTGTATTTTTTGATATAAGGAGGCGAGGTAATGGCGAGTAAAAAACATCAAAAAAATCAAATCAAAAAAGAACTTAGAACCTCTCCGACTAAGCGCAATAAGCATCAGCAACAACTTTTTGAAGAAGCGCAAAAACAGCAAGAGCTGACCAAAATTGGTTTGGTCTTGATTGGTTTTGGTCTTTTATGTTGGATAATGGAAGCGATTTTCAGCGGCGGTTATACGCCTCAACACGGTAATTTGGCCACTAAAGGCGGGTTATACGGTCCCTTTACAGTCGAGGAGGCCAACGCTGATTATCGTATTTCGCTGCACCAGATTTATATCGCGGTGAATGATTGGAATGCGGTTGATATTAATGTGTTAGATGACAATAAAAATTACCTGTTTTCGTTTGGTGACGAGTTTTGGCATGAAAAGGGTTACGATGAAGGGCATTGGGACGAAAGTAAGCAAACGGTCAAAATGAAAGTGCAATTTAAAAAGGCAGGTGATTATTATTTGTCGATAGACTCTGAATCTAATGCAAAAAAGCCTGACACAAGGGGTTATACGGTGACTGTTCAACGCCTACGAGGCAGTTCAATTGCCTTTGAATGGTTACGTTTGATTTCGCTGGTACTGGGTACGTTGGTTTTAGTCTACCGTTTTCGTGAAGCTTTTGAGGAGGAAGAATAATGAGTGCCTTACGCAAGTTAATACTGATTTTAGTATGTTGTTTTGGAGCGGCTTTTTACCTATCGGCTCAGGGCTGGGGTCATATGGGTTATTATGGATATAACAGTGGCCCTTCGATGTTTTATCGGGGTGGGCCTAAGTATGTAAATAATTCTAAAAGTGTTAGAGAAGGCAGTGTAGGTGGCGTAGGCCATCGCGGCGGTGGTGCGCGTGGCGGAAAGTAGTTCTTTTACCCAGACCTATGCAAAAAAAGACGTGATGGTGCTGATATTTTCAGTTTTTGTCGCCGGATTGTGCTCCATCATTTATGAGTTACTCATTGCTACAACCTCTTCATATTTTCTTGGCGACAGCATCACCCAATTTTCACTGACCATTGGCATTTACATGGCCGCCATGGGCGTTGGGTCATATTGCTCAAGACTGATTGACGAAAAACATTTACTCGCTCGCTTTATCTTCGCCGAAATTGTGCTGGCCTTACTTGGTGGCGCCAGCGTGCCGCTACTTTATGTCATGTTCTCGTATTCAGACAATTATCAACTCTATTCGATGTTATTAACCTTCGTTATTGGCTGTTTAATTGGGCTTGAAATCCCTTTGTTAAGCCGATTAATGTCGGCACATTTTCCGCTCAAAAAGAACATATCGAATATCATGTCGATAGATTATTTGGGCGCGTTGATAGCAACCTTGTTATTTCCTTTTGTGTTATTGCCTTTTATGGGGGTCTTTCGCAGCTCGGTGTTTTTTGGTTTGATGAACCTGACCATAGCCGTTGTTACACTGTGGTGTTTCGCGACCAATATAGGGGTTAAACGAGCGCGGATATTACGGTTCTATTGGGTTTTCAGTGGTATTTTATTATTGGTGTTGTTTGTGTTCTCTCAAACATTTATCGAACGCTGGAGCAGCCAACTGTACAGCGACCGTATCGTCTATCAAGAGCAAACGCCTTACCAAAACATTGTATTAACCAAATACAAAAAAGATATGCGATTGTTTTTAAATGGTAATTTACAATTTTCGGCGATTGACGAATACCGCTATCACGAAGCGTTGGTGCATGTGCCAATGCATTACGCCTCACAACAGGGCAAGGTGTTGTTGCTGGGCGCTGGCGACGGCTTAGCTACTCGCGAGCTATTGAAATACCAAGCTATTGAATCTATCACCATAGTTGACCTAGACCCTGCAATAACCACACTTGCCACCACTAACCCTAACCTAATAGCGCTCAACCAAAGCAGTTTAACCGACCCAAGGGTTAACATCATTCATCAAGATGCGTTCAAATATTTAAATGCCAATGAAGATTTTTACGACTTTATTATCGTTGATTTACCAGACCCAAAAACTACCGCACTGGCGAGGTTTTACAGCAAAGAATTTTATAGATTGTTAAAGCTTCGATTAAACCAAAACGGTGTATTTGTCACCCAAGCGACCAGCCCGATATATGCAAAAGAAGCGTTTTGGAGTATCAATGAAAGTATTGCCGCCGCCGGATATGCACAAGTAATGCCTTACCACATTAACGTACCATCGTTTGGCGAATGGGGGTTTATTATTGGCACTAAAGTAGCGCAACAAGCCAGAGCGTTACCGGCCATAGACACCCGTTTTGTGAGCGAACAGTCGTGGCAACATTATTATCATTTTGATAAAGATTTGCTGGTGGCGAATATCAAGGCCAGTTCGCTCGACCAGCCTCAGGTAATGAGTTACTACCTTAAGGGGTGGCAGTATTGGAATTAAAAGAATTCATACCGAATGTAAAATTCAGCCTTGTTTTTCTACAAACTGGCCAATATTCCGTGATTTTTGATCAAACTCAACACCCAGCAACACAATCGGTTTAGTGCCGCCCTGATATTTTTGGTGATAATGTTTGTCTTCAATTTGTTGCAGAGCGTCTTCTTTACTGCCGTTGAGTTTGAATTCGATGACATAAATGGTGCTGTCGGTTTGTAACACACAATCTATTCTGCCGTCGTTGGTATGTACCTCAGCTTCTATTTGAAAACCCAATAAGGTAAAAATTGCGTAAAACAGCGACTGGTAATATTTTTCGTCTTTTACATTGATATTAAAAGGAATGTTGGCGAAAAATATTCTCAAAGTTTTAATAAATTCACCAATATCACCGGCATTTAATGATTGCGACAAATTGCGAAGGTATCGCATATCACCCGCTGGGGTATGGCCAAACTCTGCAACGATAGCGCGATTAAAGGCGTATTTTACCTCGTAATTGGGGAAATCGAGTTTGTACCATCCATCATTGTAATCAACAATGGTTAAGTAGCCTGTTTGTAACAATACTGGCTCTGGTGTCATTCGTTCTGGTTCTATGGCGGAAAAAAACAGCTCGTCGACTTCAAAATTGGCGAAAAGACTGAGGTCAAATTTTTGGGTTTTGATGAGCTCAATTAAAAACGTGGGGGTTGCGGTTTCAAACCAAAAGTTCAAAAATTTTTGTCTATCAAACAGGCAAAGTAATGAATAAGGATTGTAAACACTGGGTGCATCTTCTTCAAAGCGATAGCCGTTATACCAGTGTTTGATTTTTGCCAGCAATGCTGTTTTATCTTGGTTAAATTTTTCTGCCAAGGTGTTAATTTGACCATCAAAATGCGTTTCTAGTTCTTGTTGAGTGATACCGCAAAGCGCTGCGTAGCGATTGTTCATGGATATGTCGGTTAGGTTGTTCATACCAGAAAAAACCGAGACTTTAGCAAATTTGGATACGCCGGTAATAAATACAAACCTTAAGTGTTCATCCAATGACTTTACTGCGCCGTAGAAGCCATTAATGGTTTCTTTGATGGCGGCCAACGTGGGTTTGTTTAGATGCGACAGTATAGGTTTGTCGTATTCATCAACCAGCAGCACCACTTTTTGTTGATACTTTTTATGTAATTTGCTCACCAGTTCGGCAAACCGTTGTTCGTAACTGGTTAACGTTAATTCAATACCATAAGTGCTGGCATAACTGTTGGCAGCGTTGATTATGTAATTTTCCAAATCTTCGGCTTGTTTGACAACAACTCGGGTAAACTCCAATTTGATCACCGGATACTCGGTGAAGTCATAATCAGTATCGGTAATGGCTAAGCCATTAAATAACGACTTTTGACCAAGAAATAAAGATTCTAAAGTTGAAATTAACAGCGACTTACCAAAGCGGCGAGGACGAGATAAAAAGTACACTTTACCCGAATCAATTAATTGGTGGATCAATGCCGTTTTGTCCACATACAGGTAATTTTGTTCTCGTATTTCTGAAAATGTTTGAATGCCCAGTGGGTATTTCATTGGTTGTCCGGCTGAAATATAAAAGTCAGTATTAGTATAACCGATATGATTTTTAAAAGGAAAAGCGGCAGATACTCTAAAGAAGGTTTGAAAAAACCAGACGTAAATGAAGGTGTTGCATTACACTTGTTGCCCCATTAAATAATGCCCCTCCCAAATGACAAAACGTGGATAAATCCACGAGCTACGAGTAGCTTGCACAAATATGTGCGCCTCTATAGGTTAATTCTACTATACCGTTAAAACCTCATTCACGATTAACTAACGTCCGACCAATAAAATAATAACAGGACATAAAAATGAGAATTGTTGACGAGTATAAAAATAGGTTGTGTAGAGGTTTAGCTCTTATGTTGTTGCTAGCCAGCTTTGGCAGTTTGGCAGCAGATGAGTGGATTGTTGGCGCGGGTATTTATGACATCACTGGCCCCGCAGCCGACAGGGGCATGGTGGGTTATGGCGATACGGCCCAAACCACCCAAGGTATTCATACAAGGCTTTGGTCTAGGTCGTTTGTTTTGGGCAATCCGGATAGTAATGACTTTGTGGTTTTTGTTAGTGCCGATCTGCAAAGCATCACACAAGGCGTGCATCAGGGGGTGATGAAAAAAATCGCAAATGATGGCACTTTGGCGAGCTACTTTAACCAAAATAACATCATGCTCAGTGCCACTCATGTGCACGTTGGCCCCGGTGGTTATGACCACAATGTGATGCTCAATATGAGCGCATTGGGTTACGACAGTAAAAACTACAACGTGATTGTTGATGGTATTTACCAGTCAATTAAACGCGCGTTCGACAGTCGCACAGCAGGCACCATAAAAATTGCTCAAGGCGATTTGTGGGGCGCTAACATCAATCGCAATACCGAAGCTTATGGGTTAAACCCCGATGCTTGGGATTATGCCAGTGATGTTAACGAGACCATGACGGTGCTTAAGTTTGAGAAAAGTAACGGTCAGGCCATTGGTATGGTCAACTGGTTTGGTGTGCATAATGTGTCGAGCAATCAAACTCAACGATTGATCACCGGTGACAATAAAGGCGTTGCCGCGCAGTTGTTCGAAAAATCTCAAGGCGTGAACCTACCACTAACCACGGGTTTTGTTGCAGCCTTCGCCAACAGCGAAGAGGGCGATGTATCACCTAATGTTTGCGGTCCTGAAGATGGCTGTGCAGGTAATAATGAAGCTAACACATTGCTGTCGGCACAAAAGCAGTTCGACAAAGCAAAGGATTTGTATAACAACGCAAGCGAACAATTGTCTGGCACCTTGGCGCATCGTTTTCAATACGTAAAATTACCCGGCTACTCAGTCGCAGGTCAATACACTGGCGCTGGCAATCAAGGATTATGTGAAGGCGCAATTGGTTTTTCGATGACCGCAGGCGCGACTCATGATGGACCTTCTGGGCAGTCGGGTGTATTTGAAGGCATGACCCAACAAAACGAAGGTTCGACATGGGACCGAGGCAGCGTGATTGGTGCTGTAAATGGTGTGTTTAAATTTGTCAGCGATTTTGCCGGTATTCTGGGTTTTGACAAGAATGTTTTGGGTAGCAAAACCCACGAAGCGTGTCAGTATCCAAAACCCACTTTTTTACCCACAGAGCTGGGTAGCAGCGTGCATTTGTATACCGACACCCTACCGTTTCAAATCTTTCAAATCGGCGAATTAGCCTTAGTTGGCGTACCCGGTGAAATGACCACAATGGCAGGCAGGCGCCTACGCAACGATTTGCAACAGGTATTGGCCGCGCGTGGTATCAACAAAGTTGTTTTCGCCGGGTTAGCCAACGCTTATGGCGGTTATGTAACCACTAAAGAAGAATACCAAGGCCAGTACTACGAAGGTGCGCACACCTTATTTGGCCAGTATAGCTTAGCTGCGTACCGTCAAATCTTTTCAGGCCTTGCAACTGCCATGGTCAACGAACAGAGCGTTGCAAGCGGGCCGGCACCAAAAGATTGGTCGAACAAACAACTGGTTAACGCCATAGGTGTGGTATACGACGACAAGCGAATTTGGGAAAGCTTCGGTCAAACATGGAATGATGCGAGCAGCTTTTACACCGACGGTAATACGGTAAGCGTCAAGTTTCGTTCTGGTCATCCACAAAACAATTACCGTACTATGGGCACCTTTTTAGAAGTGCAGCGTTATGTTAATGGTAGTTGGACAACTATTTTGACCGACAATGATTTGAGCACCAAATTCAACTGGATAAGAGATTATTCAGCCGATTGTTTAGCGTGCTCTTACGCTCAACTTAAATGGACCATTGCTGATGATACGCCAACAGGCACCTACCGTTTGCGCCATCACGGGCACTGGAAAAACGGTTTGGGCGGCGCTATTTCAAGCTACTCTGGCACCAGTCGTACGTTTAGCGTTTACAACACCGTACTTTCAGGAGATGTTATTCCAAGCGCCGATTTCTCTAAAGGTTATTCAACTGATGGCAATGAAGGTAGTTGGGGAGCCGCAGGTGAATGTCCAGCAGGGCAGTTCGTTTATGGTTACCGGCTAAGAAGCGAAAGCAGCCAAGGCTGGTGGGGCGATGATACGGCGCTGAACAACATCGAAATGTATTGCTCACCTACCGGAAATGGCAGTTGGACTACCATTCAAAGCTCAGGCAAAAGCTGGGGCGGTTGGGGAAATAAAGCCTACTGTGGTAGTGGCAATCCGGTGACCGGTTTCATCATGAAAATTGAAGGCAACCAAGGTGGGGGAGACGATACGGGTGCCAACGATGTTCGACTGTATTGTCAAAATGGCAGCCAGATTTCGGCAGGTAGCAAAACTGGTTGGGGCAATTGGACTGGCCGGGTGAACTGTCCGGCAGGTAAAAAAGTCAGTGGTTTGATGACCCGTGTTGAAGGCAACCAAGGCGGCGGTGATGACACGGCTATGAATGGTATGCGCTTAATTTGCCGATAATTTGTTGCTGATGACATTATCGATAGCGAATCGAATAACCTAGTCT
>CALKGI010000078.1 GCA_938085045.1 uncultured Alteromonadaceae bacterium | reverse complement strand
CGTCGTCCGCTAACCCTGATGTTGGTTTATTCCAAGTTTTATCAAAAAAGCAGGCAACACAAGCCAAGTCTGAACTATATGCCCCCAGTTGTTTGACAATATAAGCGACATCTTTACGCCTGACCCTCGGCCAATAAACCTCATTCAATGCCTTTTGATGCATATCAGCCAAACAGCCATGGGCAACGGCAGTGAACAACGGCTCCATCTCTTCAAGCGTATCAGGCAGCTCTTTTTCCGGCAGATTTTTGTAGTATTCATAAAGCCTCGCGTGAGCAGCTTGGTAACCTTCAGGGTTTTCGGTTTTAAGCTGTTCGGTGAAATATTCTCGTACCAGTGGATGGCAATCGAGCGCCTGATTTTGCTCAGGTGGTAAAATAAGGTTCAAGTCAGTAAGACTTTCAACCGCAAACGCCCAGTCTTCAAGGCTCAAGTCTTGAATCCGCTCACTAACCCCTTCAATAGCTGGCGCGGCTTTTAAAACATCAATAGCATCTTGCGTAGCTACCCTATCGAACAAACCAAGTATATAAAGAATATCTAACTCAGGACCATCCTCACTTTTAAGCCAACGATGATATGACGCCATCACTTTTTTGGCGTGTCTGCCCTGCTTGCTTCTGCCAGAATAAGCAGGCATTTGGTCTCTTTTGACAATATCTCCTTGGTAAACAGTTTTAAGATAACTACCCAGCAACGCCAATGTCAACGCATGACCTTCAACCTCATCTGCAGCCTTTTCCTTTTCAGCTCTTAACCCGATGACTCCGTTGTTTTCAAGCACTTGCACACCCGCATCAACACTTAGCCTTTCTAATTCGAAACTCGGGCAGTTACACGCCGCCAATTCAAAAACCTCAACTCTTGATGTAATTACACACAGCCCATCAAGGCTATAAGCAAGGTTCTTTAAAAGCGCCGCCAATGATTGGTCTTTTAACTGCCCTTGTAAATCTCCCGGAGGATATTGCATTGGCTCTAAACCATCGAGAATCAACAAGGTTTTGCGCTGGCTAAACAGTTTTGCCAGTTTTAATCCTTGGTCGTGTGGCGATGAGGGTATTTCACCTTTATATTGCAAAAATGAAAAAGCTTGATTGATAAAATGCTCAGCTGATACATGCCGTTGGTCACTGGTGCCTTGCGAATAAAACGAATGCGCAAACACCTGCTCTGCGCCTTTAAAACCATTGTCTCGCATCTCGTTGAGCCAAGTGTTTGTCAATGACGATTTACCCACGCCGCCCCATGCGATAAAGCTGATGATTCGGGTGTTTTCGTCATCCCATGCCTTGTGCAACTGTTTGATTTGTTTTTCTCGACCAACGATATCGCCGGGGGTTACGGGTAAGTTGGATTGGAAATCAATATTGGTAGTTTTTACGAAAAAACTGCCGGGGTTTGGTAAAACAGGAGTGCCTTCGACTGTACCTACCTTTTCGGTGAAGGCTTTGTGTTTGCCTACCAATCGGCGTTTGAGCAATTCAAAACCACTGAGGTCATCGGGCGCAATAGTGTAAAAAGTATCGCCGCTAATCAGATCAGGAATGTGTTGTTTGTCATCGGCATCTAGCAGCACAGGCAAAAACTTACTATTGCGACTGGCGTGATTATAAATGATGTTGTAAATCACTTTCCCTTCAAATCTGCAACCAAAACCCAAGCCTTTTTTCTCTTTGCCCATTAAGCGTTTTTTATAGGTTTGCGTGCAAATCAACAAGACAAAATCGGCATCGCTAATACCGTTGTTCATCCACAACGGCCAGCCCTCATCAGGCGCCGCTATTTGCTGGTCGATGAGCACTTCAAACCCAGAACGTCGAAACTCATTGGCCAATTGAAGTATTTTTGTGGTGTGTTCGTCGCTGTCGTGGCTGTAGGAGATAAATAGCTTTATAGGCATGGGAATTTTGTTTTACCGCAAACATCGTTGTGCCGTAAATATTAGCGGGTTTTTCGTTAAAAGAGAAATAGAAAGCGACTGTGCTTAATCACTTATAACCCCTTGTTTTATTGAACCTTCCTTTTAAATTAAGTTGTTTAATAAATAGACTAACCGGCTATTTTATACTATATTTACATACAGTGGTGAGTTAATTGAATTTGCGATGAGGCCCACGAAATGAACCAAACTGGCTAGCCACATTAATGCCGCAGCCTACCAATTCTTAAAAATGCTGGCTGAATTTGACCGTCGTAAAGGCTGGTGCCAAAAAGGTATGCGTTCTTGTTCACAGTGGTTGAATTGGAAATGTGGCCTTTCCTATACAACAGCTCGCGAAAAGCTGCGGGTTGCCCATTGCCTAGAGAAACTGCCACATATTAATGAAGCCTTTGAAAAGGGCGAACTCAGCTACTCCAAAGTACGAGACATGTCTAGAGTGGCTACTGATGACAACGAAGACATTTTGATTAATGTCGCCAAAGGTGGCACCGCCGAACATGTTGCTAAATTAGTCCGCAAGTATCAGCGAGTAGATGAGGAGCAAAATTCCGTGGAAGCGGTTGACGAATATCTACAGCGAAAGTTGAACTACTTTCAGGATGAAAATGGCATGTGGGTATTACATGCCAAGCTACCGCAGGTTGAAGGTGGTTTGTTGATTAAAGCCCTTGAAGAACTCATTAGACAGGAGGGCAAAAACGCTTCCGCTGAAGCACCTGAAGAGGAACAACATAATGCACCTGTGGTTGAAAAAACCAGCAATAGCCAAAACCGAGCAGATGCGCTTGCAAAGATAGCAGAACATTTTATCGCTACTGCAACGGTAGATGATGAAAATGGTGGTGTACAGACATTGGCAGGCCATGAGCGTTGCCAAGTGGTATTGCATTTAAGTGTTGATAGCCTTAAAGCCGAACATAAACACAGTAATAACTGTAGCAGCAGCAACCATAACCCTCAGCATATGGACTATCAGTGGATTTCTAAGGCAAACACCAAACGATTCAGCAGCGATGCCAGTTTATATACAGTTTTAGAAGATACGTACGGTAATGTATTGAATTTAAGTAGAAAAACCAGAACAGTCAGCACCGCACTAAAACGAGCGTTAAATTTGCGCGATACAACTTGTCGCTTCCCCGGGTGTTGCGCCAATAATTATGTCGATTTTCATCATATTCAACATTGGAGCAATGGAGGCAGGACTGGACCTGACAACCTAATCAAATTATGCCGCTTTCACCACCGACTATTACACAAAGGTCATTACACGGTACATATACAAGAGCAAACTGAGCACAACCATGGCCAGAAGTGGATATTTAAAACCGCTGATGGCGAAATTATAGAATCCAATCCGACACTGACAATATCAGGGCCAACAATGGGTGCTGGCGGTATTATGGAAGTGAAATGGCCTGATATAAACAGTAAAACCGGTGTTCCCCGTTGGCGGGGTGAGCCGTTGGATTATCCAAGGGCACTTAGAGATTTATTTTGGTGTAAACATCAGAAAAAATCGGCTTAACGAAGAAAAACTGAAGGTAACCTACCTACTCAAACCTTAACCTCACAATACAACAAACAATGATCAGATATGTCTTTAACATACTCATTCATCGCATCTTCATTACCTAGATGTTGCCGCCAGCCGTCTAGTTTGACTTCATGCTGCTCGGTTTCACCAAAATTGTTGTGAAGGGTAAACTGCATATGCTCTGAGACGATAATATGGTCCAAATCTGAAATACCATAGGTTTTGCCGTAATAAGTGCCCGCCGGTTTAGACAGTCTTTTTAAGGCGGGTTTAAGCTTTTTATATCCACTTCTAGCGCCCGGTGCGCTGCGGTTGGCGTAATAATCTAAATATTCCAGCTCATCTGGGGTTTTAACAATGTTGTCTGACTTGCGGGTTGTTGGGTAGCGCAGACCCATAGTGTTCAGGTCACCCATCATCATGAAGTTGACCTTTTTACCTGCCTCATGATCCTTTTTGCGTTTGAGACTATAACCATGTTGGAACATTTCAGTGCGGTTGCCAAAATCTACCGCTGAGGTGCCCGAGTCGGTATGTAAAAACAAAAAGTGGTATTCGCCTTTGTCGGCATAGTCAAACGACAATAAAACGCCGGGGCGTAAATACGGGTTACCGCTTTTAAAGGCGTCTTTTTGTTGAAAACGAATACCAATATATCGGTTATTATTTTTGCAGGCGATTAATATTTCCTGCCTTTGCTGGCCCGTGGTAATAAACACCGTATAACCGGGAAAGTGGGTTTTAATAAATGAGTAAACTGTTTTGCCTTCAACTTCATAAATAGCGAAAATATCAGGGTCGTATCCACGAATGATCTCTGCAACTTCTTGCTGCTTGCCCTTTTTAAAATGCTCCACATTCCACGACAACACTTTGATGGTATTCATTGTCATTTTCTCTATTTTTTGGTTTAGTCAAACTTTGACTGATTTATCCATTCGTGTCATTTTCTTTACAGTGGTTAATAGTAAAGTAATCAAGACAGCGTAAAGCAAATGGGGTTTACAGTAAATCTTTGGCATTTTAACCGGCAAAGCCCTCACGATAAGGTTGCATGGTAGAGTTATTTTGTCCGCAATCGTTGTTTAATAAAGCGGTAGCAGGCGACTAATAATAATTCTAATTTGAAGGAAATCTCATGAATAAATCCATCCTACCACTGGCTCTTTCCGCCCTTTCGCTCAGTATATTTACGGCAAATGCAGCTACAGACGACCCCCAAGGCGTAGTTGGTGGCGACCCCATCAACATTAGCCAAGCGCCTTATCAAGTGGCTTTAATTAACAACTCTGGCCAACAGTTTTGTGGCGGTACCATTATCGCCAAAAACTGGGTTGTTACCGCTGCGCATTGTTTATGGGGCATCAGCCCTGGGCGCATTACCGTGGTTGCAGGCAAAACCCATCGCTCTGAATTCAGTAATGGTTTAGACGTTACTGAAGTACACAAGTATCCGGGGTTTTACGACACCAAAGGCGGCAAAGACATTGGTTTGTTAAAACTCGGTCGCGACTTAGACCTGTCTAACCCCAATATCCAAGCCATCGGTTATGTCACCAGCAATGATGCAGCGGCAGGTTTAACAGCACCCGGCACACTCGCTACGCTAACAGGCTGGGGCCGACTAAACTATCCGGGCAATTATGCCGCGCAATTGCAATCGGTCGATATGCATTTAACCTCGCTAGATGATGCCTTGGCCATTTTCAAAAGCCACTACGGCATTCACACTCTAACACCCGACCAATTACCCGCATGGGAAAACGGCAAAAGTGCCTGCCATGGCGATAGCGGCGGCCCGTTGGTAGTGCCCAAGGGAGATTCCGTGGTTTTGGCGGGGGTTGTTAGTTGGGGTAAAGATTGCGCCGATATCGCACCATCAATGTTTGCCCGGGTATCAAGTTTCTCTAGCTGGATTCAAGGCATTGTTGGCGATGTGATTGATCCTGATCCATCAAACATTCCACCAACAGTTTACCTATCAAACCCTTCTCAAGGCCAACAGTTCGACCAAGGCGATGCTATTGAAATCACCGCAATCGCCAACGACAGCGATGGGGTGATAACCAAAGTGCAGTTTTACCAAAACAATATGCTGCTGAGCGAAGACTCTCAATCCCCCTATAGCTACATATTACAAGGTGCGGCTGTCGGCAATCACGCACTTACAGCTATGGCTTTTGATGACAACGTTGTCAGCACCACATCAACAACAGTGACCATCAAAGTTTTGGCAGGCGGTGACACCGGTTGCGCAAGCTTAGATGAATGGAGTGCCAGTCAGGTTTATGCGCGCTCTGGTGAGAATGTTGGGTATAAAGGCAATCAATATAAAAACAAATGGTGGACCCAAGGCGAACAACCTGACCAAAGTGGTCAATGGGGTGTTTGGCAGTTGGTTGGGGTTTGTCAGTAAAATCATTTTTGTGGTGCGCATGGCGCACCCTACGATTTATTCGAAAGGGTTTCGGGTACCGACAAAACCTTCAGTTTTTCAGGATAACGCAGGCCAACTTCAACATTATCATCCGCATCAAAATACTTGTCGCCCAATGGCAGCTCAAACGATACATCAACTTTACCCGGTGAGAAGTAAACCCGCATCATCGACAATGCATGGTCTTTATTAGTTGATATATTTCGCGCATAAACCTGTACGCTGACCGATGTGCCAAGTACTTCGTTAAGCTGTAACCTGCCTTTAATAATCTTGCCAAACCTGTTTACCCCAACCAAATTGACCATGCCAATTTCAATCATTTTTGGGCGGGTATTGTGGATAGCGCCGGGTATTTTCATGCGTTCTTTTATCAGCCTAGTCACATCAGATTTGCCTTGCAGGCCGCAAGTTTCGCCGTTAATTTTAATATTAGGTGAAGAATACACGGTATGCCTTTTACCTGACTCTTTGCTCATGATGGTGCCGCGGTCATCACAAACGTAACCCACGCCGTAGGGTAATTTGGCGGTATCTCCCAACTCATGTGACGCGCCATCGTTGTGGCCCCATTCATGGGCAAGCAAGTAGTCTTTGTGACTTTTGTTGCAATGCTCGCTTACTCTAATCACGCTAACTACGCCGCCAAGTTGGCTATAGCCACATAAATCTCGGTTTTGCACTGCACTTAATACCGTGACGTAGTCGACACTAAACCTGTCGATAACTTTGGTGATGGCTGATGACTTACGAAGGTTACGCAAGTAGCGTTTCATGTTGGCGTGTTTGTCGTGCCATAACGGGCTGGGCTCAAAAAATGCGATGCGCCGTTGTAAATTAATACCCGATGCCCGCAACGCTTCGTTGGCCACTGCAAACCTGCGCATTGTTAGTGCGTAGAGCTGCCCTTTGCTGTTTTGTTTGAGTGCCGCTGTGGTATAAAACACGCCGATATCCACAGTCTCAATGGCTCTGCAAGAAAATGAAAACGCTAATAACAAAAGCAACAAAATCGACGGTAAAACCATGACTTTCAACCACATGACAGCACACCTTTTTTACTTCACTGCATTTTACAATGCATCAGCAATACCAAGGTGTATGTGGTTGTTTTTATGAGATAAAAATAATTTTACCGAGTATCAATAAAGGAAGTTCGCAAGATGAAGTGCAATATGCAATTTATTTAAGTGACTGTTTTATGAAACTTTGGCCATTAAATGCGCATCAACGAAACCACCATTGCGAAAAGCGAACGCTTTGGCCGTGCCTTCGATGACAAAACCATGCTTTTTATAAAGTGCTATTGCGCTGTGGTTGTCAGTGAACACTTCGAGCTCTAACCTTTGAATGTTAAGCCAGTTGTTGGCCAGTTCAATCAGCGCTTTTAGTAGTTTGCCACCTATGCCTTTACCTTGAAATTGCTCAGATACTGTCATGCCCAAAGTCGCGGCATGTTTTCTCCTTGGCGAATCATAATTTAACATGCCGATTTCGCCGACAACTTGCCCGTCAATTTCAGCAACCAAAGAGTAAAAACCCGCTGGGCGCTCTTCATATTGTTTTAACCATTTTTCTGAACAACTGTACGGAAGGTCGGTGGTTGATGGGAAACTGCTAGATTGTTCGTATAATGCTTGAATTGACTTAATATCGGCCTTTTCACAGTGCCTGATGATGATTTCCATATTTACTCCGGGTTTTCATAAGGTTGCGAATAATATCAGAATATTGACCCACGAGAAAGTAACCGGGTGACTTGTCAATATGGCTACAAAGCAATAGAATCGCTGCTTATTAATAATAAGAATATGTCGCATTGAAACATAACGTAATCTGCCTTTGTCTGCTGTTTCTCTTAACGGCTTGCAGCCAAGCCCCGGTTGGCACAACACAATCAACTTATTCAAGCCCAATCACTTTGTCGTCAGATAATTTGCTGGTGTGGTCTGTCAATCCAGACAGTAACAGCGTGTCGATTGTGCGCACCGACCCCCT
>CALKGI010000077.1 GCA_938085045.1 uncultured Alteromonadaceae bacterium | reverse complement strand
CCTATCAAATCTAGCGAATCGGTAGACCCAATTTTCACCAAGGTTTATTACCCGCAGGATGTTAATAAAGGTCCAAAACGCAAAGCCGCTGTGTTTATTCACGGTGCTGGTTACACCCAAAACTCTCACACGGGTTGGGCGTATTACTTTCGCGAGTTTATGTTTAACAGCATGTTGACCCAACAAGGTTACGTGGTGCTTGATTTAGATTACCGTGCTTCAAAAGGTTATGGCCGCGATTGGCGCACCTGGATTTACCGCAACATGGGCACGCCTGAAGTACAAGACATGAAAGACGGCGTTCAATGGGCAGTAGATAACGCCAATGTAGATGCTAAAAGAGTTGGGGTTTACGGCGGCTCATATGGCGGCTTCATGACGTTAATGTCGTTGTTTAAAGCACCTGATTTATTCCAAGCAGGCGCAGCCATTCGTTTGGTGTCAGACTGGGCATATTACAACAATGGTTATACCTCTAACATTTTGAATAACCCTAACGATGACTCAATCGCTTATGAGCGCAGTTCGCCAATTTACTTCGCGCAAGGTTTGAAAAACGCCTTGTTGATTAACGCACCTATGGTTGATGACAACGTATTCTTTCAAGACACCGTGCGTTTGGTACAAAGAATGATAGAACTAGAGAAAGAGAACTTTGAAACCGCGATATACCCGGTAGAGCCTCATGGCTTCCGTCAAGCCAGCAGTTGGTTAGATGAGTATCGTAGAATTTATAAGTTGTTTGAAACTAACTTGTAAGATTTGACAGATAAATGAAAAAGGCCCTGCGGGGCCTTTTTTGTTTTTGATGATCATTGAAGGTTATAAAAAAATGGCCCGTAAGGGCCATTAATCAAACAGCAAAGTGAAAGGCCAATTAAGCCTTATGCACCTCAAGGTCAATATTCTCTTCTTTAACACCAGCTTCTGGGTCTGCGAAGATAGTTTCGTCAAACTCACCTTCGCTCTTGGCCACAATACACGACACCATACAATCACCTGTAACGTTCACAGCCGTTCGAGTCATGTCTAACAAGCGGTCAACAGCCATGATGATTGCGATGCCTTCAAGCGGCAAGCCCACTTGTTGCAGTACCATGGTTAACATAATTAAACCTACGCCCGGTACGCCAGCGGTGCCGATTGATGCCAGTGTTGCAGTTAACACCACCATTAGGTAATCACTTACGGTTAAATCTACGCCGTAGGCTTGGGCGATGAATACTGTTGCCACACCTTGCATTATTGCGGTGCCATCCATGTTGATGGTAGCGCCCATAGGTACCGTGAAAGACGCCACTTTAGGGTCTACACCCAATTTCGTGGTGGCCGTTTCAAGGGTCACCGGCAATGTGGCACTTGAGCTTGCCGTACTAAAAGCAAATAACTGGGCATTTTTCATTTTCTTTAAGAACAACACTGGGTTAAGGCCACTGAGTAGTTTCAAAATAGTCGGGTAAGTAACCAATGCATGAATAAACAAAGCGCCCAGTACAGTAAAGAAGTACTTGGCAAGGTATTCACCAAAGTCAGCAATGTCTATGGTTGAGGCCAATTTGGCAATCAGGCAGAACACGCCGTATGGGGCTAAGTTCATCAAAATGCCGACTAATTTAAGGTTGATGGTATTAATGTCTTCAAACAGGTTGGTTAAACGTTTGCCTGTGTCGCCACTCATTACCATCGCCAATCCAAACAATATTGCAAACACAATAATTTGTAGCATCGCGCCATTGGCCATGGCCGCAATTGGGTTGGTAGGGAACATATCAATAATAACCTGACCCAAAGACGGCGCTTCTTTACCCGTTAAGGTCGCATCTGAAACCCAACCAGCACCAACACCCGGCGCAATAACAATGGCCAATGTGATGGCAATAGTGATCGCGATGGCGGTGGTGGCGATATACAAAGAGATAGATTTACCGCCAAGGCGTCCGAGCTTGCTGGTGTCGCTTAACGAACAAACACCGCACACCAAAGACACAAACACCAAAGGAACAACCATCATTTTTAAGCTGTTGACGAAGATTTTGCCACCAACGTGGAATATATCGACTAAAAAGGTTTGCGGTGTAAACTGGGTAATGCCCAAATCAAAAGAGACGCCGCCCAGCACGTTGTTGATAATAACCCCGGTTACTAAGCCTGCTATTAAGGCCCATAAAATTTTGGCGGTTAAACTCATTTTATTGTTATTGCTCATATTATTCCTGCAAATTGGTGAACTATTGTTGGTAGATTATCAGTGATAACACTAAATATCAGCAACACAGCCAAAAAGAACTAAATAAACCAAATAAACGGTGACTTTTGAGCATTATTGCTTAAGATTAAATTTGATATTAAAAAATAAATTCGAAAAAAAATATGCAAGCCTCAGGGAGTACACCGATGCAGTCCATTCGATATTTTATCCGCTTATACACAATGCTTTTTTTCGCCACGCTAATCGCTTCGTGCGGTGGTGGCGGCTCGCTCACCCAAACAGGCGATAACGTGCTGGGCAATCCAGAGCCTGAACCCGTACCAGTGCCAGTTTATTCCATTACGCTTGATTTACTTAACGCCAATGGAGACGTTGACCCAACCACCGCTGTTTCGCAAGACGCACCGGGCACGCTAAGGGCAACCGTTTTACTTGACGCAGCCCCGGTGGCTTTTAGTCTGGTTACCTTTACTACTGAAATCACTGGTGTATTGAATCCAACCCTTGGTACGGCCCAAACCGATGCCAATGGTCAGGCCACAGTGACTTTGTTACCGGGCAATCAAGAAGGGGCGGGTACCGCAAAGGTTCAATTCCTTAAACCCGATGGGCAACTGCTCGAAGGGAGTATTGCCTTTAGTTCAGCAGGCGATGCGCCATCCGATACCGGTTCTAATGATGTTAAAATCGCAATGACACTTAAAAACGGCACAACCAACGCCGTAACCACCACCATTAGCGCTGCCGACCCGGGCGTGATAGAAACCACCATCACTACCTTCGATGGGCAACCCATTGCCAATCGAATCGTGTCATTTAGTAGCACCTTGGGCAGTTTTAGGCCTACGGCTGGTACGGCGCTCACCGATGCCAATGGCTTTGCTAGCATTATATTAACCGCAGGCAGCATCGAAGGGGCCGCAGAAGTTACTGCCAGTTTTGAGAATACTCAGTCGGTACTGGGCTTTTATTCGCAAGGCGATGAAGTAGACCCTAATTTAGTTAATGCTGATGTGAGTTTTAGTATCCTCAATTGCCCATCGGGCTGGGACCGCAATGTTCGCGATATTACCTTATGTACTGAATCATCGAATATATCTTCAACTTCGCCGGGTATTTTGTATATCAAAGTGCTCAAGCAAGGCAGCACAGTGCCGCTTAAAGCCACGTTGGTCACTGCTACCTCAACCATAGGTCGTGTAAGCCCAGACACGGGCACTGCTATCACCGATGACAATGGCATTGCGCTACTCGATTTGCTGGCTGGTAGTGACGTTGGCGCAGGCGAGGTTGAAATAAGCGTAATAACCACCACCGCTAAAAAAGCGTTTGAAATTGGTGCGGCCCAGGTAACCATTGCGATAAGCAACGGCTTGGCCGATGGTGCAACCTTGAGTGCTGGCGCAACTACTGTGATCAGTGTTGAGATATTTGATGTTGATGGGGGGCGATTTATACCGCCTTTGAATGTTGAATTCACCTCAAACTGTGCAGTTTCTTTGCCACCAAAAGCGGTGCTTGACCGTAACGTTACCAGTGTTGGTGGGTTAGCAACGGCAACCTACCGGGCTGATGGTTGTTCGCCAGAAGATACAGTAACGGTAACCGTTATCACCGGTGGTGATGCTATCACCGGTACTATCGTTATTCCAGTAAACGAAGCGGCAATTGGGTCGATTGAGTTTGTGGGTGTATCGGCCGATTACCTGTCGTTAAAAGGCACCGGTGGGCAAGGACGAACTGAAACCTCTGTGGTTGAATTCAGGGTCCGCGATGAAAACAATAACCCTGCATCGCAAAAAGAAGTGATTTTTGAGCTGACCAATGACGCTGGTGGTATTTCTATTTCACCGGTCACCGCACAGTCAAACAACGATGGTTTAGTGCAAACCGTTGTACGCTCGGGCGATGTGCCAGGTGCCGTACGAGTATTGGCTTATATCAAGCCTGATAATACCGACCCAGGTAATCATGATAACCGAATATCAGCGGTGTCAGATGTTTTGGTTATTTCAACTGGTTTGCCAGACAACAACAGTTTTTCACTGTCTGCTTCGATATTAAATCCCGAAGGACTTTCTCACGACAGTGCAAAAGCCGATATAATTGTTCATTTGGCTGATCACTTTAATAATCCAGTGCCTGATGGAACTGCGGTGTATTTCACCACCGAGGGTGGAGCTGTTCAACCGGGATGTACTACTGCTGGTGGTACATGTACGGTCGAATGGAATTCTCAAGACACACGTCCATTTAACGACATAAACCACTATCAAAACTCGGTCACTCAAAAATGTGATCGTTACTTTGGTGGCTCGGCACCTTGTACATTTGGCATACTAAATGCTGATTTCACTCGAGATGGTCCGTTGGGCGGGCGCTTTACTATATTGGCTCATGCCGTGGGTGAAGAGTCATTCACAGACCTAAATGGCAATGGCGTTTTTGACAGCGGTGAGTATTACAATCGTTATGATTTGAGTGAAGCGTTTATCGACCACAACGAAAACGATGTTTATGATGGTATTAGTTGTGACGATGCCTCCGACCCTTGTGCACCCGCTAATTCTGATGGCGGTGAGTTTGAAGAGTTCTTTGATTTCAACAATGACTCTACATTTACCGCTGCTGATGGCGTTTATAATGGGTATTTGTGTAGCGCCGCTGCCCAAGCCGCTGGAGACTGCAAATGGGAGCCACTGCATGTGCGCAGAAATCTGCACATGGTCATGTCGGGTAGTAATCCAGTCATGCGGGTTGTAACGGGTCAAGTTAATGGTAGTTGTAACAACTACATACCCAATGGTGCAGCTGGTGCGACCGATGTTGCGGCTGTACTGGAGGCATCAGATGTTACAGGTGTTTGCGATGTCGCTTCGATTGATATTTCGGCGGTGCCCGACATTAATGATTTGGGGGTTGATATTGGCCTGAGCACTGTACCTATGGTGTTGTATTTCTCTGATATATTCAACAACCCAATGCCAGCCGGTACTACGGTCGCCATCACAACCAATAATGGCGTATTGTCAGGTAGTACGGCGATAACGGTAGGTAGTACCAATAGGACAACACCTATGGCGATGCCATTTACGATTGGTCGCGAAGGTGAGGGCAATAAAATTCTCGGCGGTGCATTGACGATCACCGTGACCACACCAAAACAAGTTGTGACAACTATGGCGATTGCTATTAATGATGACCGTTAAAGAAAAATAAGAAATTGAACGATAGAGCCCGGTTTTTACCGGGCTTTTTTCTGCCACAATTGATCAGTCATTTGCCATAACAATGTTAAACTGCCGCGCTAAACTGTATCTATCAAAAATAAACGGTGAGCCTCACCCGCCCAAAGGAAACCTCATGACCACAGTAAAAGCGATTGCCCTACTGCTTTTCGTCATTCTTGTGCAAGCTTGTTCACAACCCCAGCAAACAGCTAGTTCAGAAAAAACACAAGCGAGCGAACAAAAGGCAAAACCACAAGAAGCCCCTTTTGATTTACAACAAGTGCAAAAAGACTATCAAGGCACCAAACTGACCGTGCTCGATATATCTGAGCGCACCAGAGATGGACGTAACTCAATAGCGGTGACCCTTGCCGTGCCGTTAGACCCGGCAATCAATCATCAAGCCTATTTTAAGATCACCAACGCAAAACGCGAGGTCGTAGATGGGGCATGGGTACTGTCTAAATCTGGCAAAATCGTGTGGTTTTCTAATACAGAACCAAATCAACATTATCTCATTGAGGTTTCACAAGGATTGACCGCAGCCAATGGTGGCACATTGATGAAAGACAAAGCGCAAAGACTTAAAACGCGCGACCTTAAACCTTCGGTTAATTTTGACACCAACGGGGCGTTTTTAAGTAAAGGTTTGAGTCACGGGTTACCGGTGGTTACGGTGAATGTTAGTGAGGCCAATATTGATTTCTTTCGGGTTAACGAAGACAAAACTGAGGCCTTTTTGCAGCAAGTTCAGTACTCATATAATTACTGGGATATGGGGCGCTTAACCCAGTACGGTGAACTGGTTTACAGTGGTCGATATGCCTTCGATGCAGCCAAAAACACCCGTACCAAGCGTACAATCGAAACCGGCAATATTGAAGCTTTACAGCAGTCGGGCGTTTATTTGGCGGTAATGCAGCCAGCGGGCAGTTACGACAATAAACAATTACTGTGGTTTTCGGTTACAGATTTGGGCGTTCATGTTAGGCAATATCACAATCAGGTTGACGTGCATGTGTCGTCGCTTAAAACTGGCAAACCCTTATCTGGCATCAAAGTGAGTTTGTACAACAAAAAAAATGGTTTGATAAAAACACTCAACAGCGACACGAAAGGTTTAGCCAGTTTTCTTGGCATGGGCAGCAATGTTCGCCTGATTGTGGCGCAAACCGAAGGCCAGTATTCGGTTGTTCAAACCCGCATGTCGGCGCTCGACTTATCAGAATTTGATGTTGGTAATCGTCCGCAATTGCCTATCGACCTATTTATTTATGCCCCAAGAGACTTATATCGACCGGGTGAGGTTGTCGACTTTAACGCGCTTATTCGTGATGGCGATGGCAAACAAACCAAAGCACCTGTGCTTGATGCTCGTATAAAGCGACCAGACGGTTCGACTATCCATCAATTTAAATGGCAGGGTCAGGCGCTGGGGTATTATCACCAGAGCTGGCAAATTCCAACCAATGCATCTGTGGGCAACTGGGAGTTGGTGGTAAACGGGCCATTTAATAACGCGCGTTATTATTCATTTAAGGTTGAAGAGTTTTTGCCTGAACGCATGAAAATAACCTTTAACCCCACCCAAGATAACCAAAAAGACAGAACCGAAGTGATTGGTGCCGACCAACCCGTTAAAGTGCCTGTGCTTGGCGAGTACCTTTATGGTGCGCCGGGTTCGGGCAACCGCCTAAGCACCATGGTAAACGTCAGCCTTTGGCGCAATCCAATACCGTCACTTAAAAACTACCAATTTGGTGATATTAATAACACTACAGCAGTACAACAATTTGAAATTGATGACATTAAATTAGACCTCAATGGGCAAGGGTTAATCACCGTGCCTGTTCATTGGCGCGGGGTTAAATCGCCGCTTAAGGTCAAACTGATCAGCAGTTTGTACGAATCTGGCGGGCGACCGGTTACTCGTTTGCATTCGGCACTGGTGTGGCCACAAGAATCGATGTTGGGCATCCGCAACAATTTCAAAACGGCTGACGGGCAAGACGGCCCCAAGGCCAATTCAAGAGTCAAATTCGACATCGTTAAAGCCAATTTGGCTGGTGAACTACAAGCGGCTAGCAATCTTGAAGTCAAATTAATTCGTGAAGACCGACAATACTTTTGGGTTTTCAACAATGGCGAGGGTTGGCACTACAACTGGACTGACAAAGAATATACTGAAATAAGTCAGGCACTAGATATCAAAGATGGCACCAAGGCCGAGGTCGAATTTCCGGTAGGTTATGGACACTACCGGGTAGAGGTAAGAGACCCGGCTAATAACTTAACCACAAGCACTCGCTTTCATGCCGGTTATAACTGGTACGCCCGCTGGCGCGATACCAATTCAGGCTCACAAGCCGCTCACCCAGACAAGGTCACTATGGCGCTCGACAAACCACTTTACAAAGGTGGTGATATTGCGCAGGTCACCATAGTACCGCCAACCGCAGGCGAAGCGATAGTAATGGTTGAGGGCGATGGGCCGTTGTGGATGCAACGCGTTAGCATTGCCAAAGAAGGCACCACGGTTGCTATTCCGGTCGACGAAAAATGGGATAAACATAACCTGTACGTCACGGCTGTTGTGCTGCGTAAAGGTGATGACAAACAAGCCATTACGCCTAATCGCAGCTTTGGCATGACCCATTTGGCACTCGACAGAACAGCACGCAAACTGCAAGTGGACATTAACTTGCCCGACAAAGTACTGCCTGAACAGACTGTTAATGCCGAACTTAAAATCAACGGCGCAGCTAATAACATGACTGGAGAGGTATACGTCACTTTGGCCGCGGTAGATGTTGGCGTGCTGAGTATAAGTGATTTTGAGACCCCAGACCCGTTCGAATACTTCTTTGGCCAAAGAGCTTATAGCGTACAAAGTCGCGACATTTACGACAAAGTGATTGAAGTCAATAATGCGCAAAAAGCCCAGCTACGATTTGGTGGAGATGCCGACTTGAGCCGAGGTGGTAAAAAGCCGCAATCTGAAGTGCAAATTGTGTCTTTGTTCAGCGGTCCGGTGAAAGTTCAAAACGGTGTCGCCAACATCCCGCTCAAACTGCCCGCCTTTAATGGTCAATTGCGATTGATGGCTGTGGCTTATGGTGTAGCGCGTTTCGGGCACAGCGAAAAAGCTATCACAGTCGCCGCGCCAGTTGTCACTCAAATCGCCATGCCGCGCTTTTTAGCTATGGGTGATACCACCACGATTGCGCTTGACTTAAACAACATCAGCGACGAAGCACAAACGTTGGATATCGATTTTGGCGCGAGTGGCCCAGTCGCTTTAGAGTCAGCATCGCAAACGCTAACATTAGCTTCGAAGCAAGCCACTACTCTAAGGTTTGAAGTCAAAGCTACCGGGCATACCGGGCAAGCTCAATTCGACTTAACGGTCAAAGGCATCAAAGTCGACGGCCAAACCAGCACTATTAAGCGCAGCTGGAAATTAGGACTCAGGCCGCCATATCCGGCGGTGATGCTCAGCAAACAAAAAATCCTTAGAAACCGCGAAAAAATCGGCCTTGATGGTAAAGATATCGCCCACATGATCCCCGAAACCGTCGAGGCGGTATTGAGTGTCGACAACAAAGTACAAATGAACCTGTCGAGTCACCTCAAACACTTATTGGCCTATCCGTATGGCTGCTTAGAGCAAACCAGTAGTCGAGCTTTTCCACTGACTTATGCCACCTTAAAAAACCAACAACGCTTTGATTTACAAACCATTGAAGAGACAAGCCGCCTTGAGATGATTAAAAAAGGCATTGAACGTGTGGCCTCGATGCAACTGAACAACGGCGGATTCGGTTTGTGGAGCAATACCTCGCCCGAGGAGCATTGGTTAACCGCCTACGTGGCCGATTTTTTACTCAGCGCTAAAGACATGGGTGTTGATGTGCCTTATGAATTGCTCAGCGCTACCATGAGTCGTTTAAGAACATATGTGAATCGCCCAAGTGCCTTTGTACAAGAGCGTTGGAGCGAAGACGCTGGCCATTATTCTATTGCTTACAAAGCCTATGCGGCCTACGTATTGGCGCGGGTTAATCGGGCACCGCTGGGTAGTTTGCGTACTTTGTACAACAAAAAAATGGATGATGCCGCATCTGGTCTACCAAAAGTTCATTTAGGCATAGCACTAAGTAAAATGGGCGATAAAAAACGTGGCAACAAAGCCATCGAACAAGGATTACAAGACATTATTAATGTCGACCGCCAGCAACGCTACTATGGTGATTACGGCAGTACGCTGCGTGATAAGGCCATGGTTATCCATCTGCTGTTGACTAACAATATCCATATCAACGAGGCTGTGGCCCTGAGCTTTTCGTTGGCAAATGATATACGCGAAGCTCAATGGCTTAGCACCCAAGAGCGTAATTCGTTGTTTTTGGCTGGCATTGCACTGGCTAAACGTTCGAGTGAGGGTTGGTCGGCCAATTTGATTGAAAACGGCGCTGCATCAAAACTCCCGGGTAACCGGGCGTATTACAAAAAACTTAACGCCGCAGACATTAACGGCGGACTTGTCGTTGAATCAAACAACAAAAACCCGTTGTTTGTTAGCGCTTTGGTTAGCGGTTACGGCATTGAAAAACCGCCGGTATTAGCTGAAGGCCTCAAAATAGACCGCCAGTGGTACAACAAAGACGGCAAAGCCATCAATCCTACCGAAGTTAAAGTGGGCGAGTTGGTGATAGTGCATTTAACGCTCACCGCCAAAAAACGCACCCCAGATGCGTTGCTAGTCGACTTACTGCCAGCGGGTTTTGAACTAGAGAACCAAAACCTTGGCCATGCCATAAAACTTGACCAATTCAAGGTTGATGGACAGACATATAAAGAATTAACCGGACGCACTAACATTAAACATATGGAATACCGAGATGACCGATTTGTCGCCGCGTTAGATATCAGCAAACACCGAGCGAGCCATGTGTTTTATCTGCTAAGGGCTGTAACGCCTGGTACTTACGTTGTGCCATCGCCATTGGTCGAAGACATGTACAATCCGCAAAAGCGCGCGGTAGGAGATACGTTGGATCCGGTTACCGTTAAAAATGTGAGTTTGTAGCGGTATGAATCGAAGGTGGAAAAAACTGGGGCTAGTATTGATTATCACCCTAGTTTGTTTGAAAGTGACCGACTGGTTTTTTCCACTGAATCTACCCGGCAGCACAGGCCAGCAGCACTATGCCCGAATTGTGGTTGACGAGGCAGGCAGACCGCTACGAGCCTTTGCCGATCACAACGGAGTATGGCGTTATCAGGTCACGCTCGATGAGGTTTCGCCACTTTATATAGAGGCCTTGTTAAACTACGAAGACCGCTGGTTTTGGTCGCACCCGGGCATAAACCCCATGGCGCTGTTACGGGCTGCCTATTTGAATGTCACTAATGGCCGAATAGTCTCTGGCGGCTCGACCATTTCAATGCAAGTTGCTCGGTTACTGCATCCTCACAGCCGCACCATGGCGGGCAAACTCAAGCAAATGCTCAGAACCCTTCAACTTGAATGGCACCTAAGTAAAAAACAAATACTCACGCTTTATCTCAACGTCGCACCCTTTGGCGGCACGCTCGAAGGTGTTCAGGCGGCCAGTTTTACCTACCTTAATAAACCCTCTATTGAATTAACTCATGCCGAAGCGGCATTGCTGGCGGTTTTACCTCAGGCACCAACGCGCTATAGGCCCGACCTTCATCCAAAAGCGGCCCAAAAGGCACGGGATAAAGTGTTGAATCGGCTGGTGGATTTAGACATTTGGTCGATTGAGGTGGTTGAAGACGCCAAAATCGAACGGGTTTATGCGGCTCAAACAACGCAATTGCAACTGGCGCCGTTATTGTCTCAACGGTTGTTAAAGTCAAATAGTGGCGTGGTTCAAACCACCATCGACGGCCAATTACAGCAGTCGCTTGAAGACTACCTACGCAGTTATATTCAGCGAATGCCAAGTAGCACCTCGGCGGCGATTTTGGTAGCCGACAATCAAAGCGGGGCAGTTAAAGCCTATTTAGGATCGGCAGATTTTGCTGACAACAACCGCTTTGGTCATGTCGACATGGTGCGGGCAACGCGCTCACCGGGGTCAACGCTTAAACCATTTCTATATGCATTGGCACTAGACGAGGGGTTGATTCATTCTCACTCGTTATTGGCCGATGTGCCGAGGTCGTGGGGGCAATATCGGCCATCCAACTTCGGCAATGGTTTTTCGGGTCCAGTGTCTGCAAGTGATGCATTGCAGCGTTCGTTAAATGTGCCGTTCATCGACTTACTTGAGCGTTTTGGGGCTGAAAAATTCGTCGCCAAACTCGATGCTGGTGGCGTAAAACTTAAAGTACCGGGAAAAAAAGCGAATTTGGCGGTGATCCTCGGCGGGGCAGGGACCTCGCTCGAAAAGCTGGTGACAGGTTACAGCGCATTGGCTCGGGGCGGCAAAAGCATTGGGTTAAAATACCTTGCTAGTGAGTTAGCGCAACCCGTTAGAGAGCGTTTTTTCTTGAGTGAACCTAGTGCTTGGGTGACTTGGAAAACCCTGTCAGAAATTTCTCGCCCGGGCAGTTTAAGCACTTATGCTTCGCTAAAAAGCCAACAACCCTTGGCGTGGAAAACCGGCACCAGCTTTGGTTTTAGAGACACTTGGGCGATAGGCGTGAGCCAAAAGTACACCATAGGTGTGTGGATAGGCAGGCCTGATGGTACGCCAATCCCCGGGCACAGTGGCAGGCAAACCGCAGGGCCTTTGTTGTTTGCGGTATCAGATCATATTCAACGAGACAACTTAGCCATTGAACAGCCTCAAAGTGTTAAACAAATCGATATTTGTTGGCCGCTAGGCATTGTTTCCCAGTCGGCGAGTCATTGCCATGTTAAACACAAAGCGTGGGTGGTTAACGACACTATTCCAGCCACATGGCACGGTGCCGAAACTGACAACTGGCAATCAAACCCACTGCCTTTTTGGGTGAACACCAAAACAGGTTTGCGAGTTAACGCTGGGTGCGTTGTCAAAAACAAACAACAAAAGTTCGCCCCGTTGTGGCCCAAGGTTTTAGAGCCTTGGTTGGCGGCGCAATATCGCAAGAATAACCAATTGCCGGGGTTTGACGCTGCTTGTGAGGGTATCATAGCTACGGCGGATAACTCATTACAAATCACTGGTATCGCCGACAACAGCATCTACCGCACTGCCAGCAATTCAGCCCAATTGCCAAGCATATCACTACAAGCCATTGGTGGCAGTGGACAGCGCCATTGGTATATTAATGGTGAGCTCAAATATTCAGCCAAGCATCAACAGGTTATTCCGCATCCTCTAAAATTGCCCGGTAAGCAGCAAGTGATTGTTATTGATGACGCAGGTAATGTTGACAAGGTGACTGTTTTTGTTGAAGTCGGCAGTTGAAGTGTTACCATAACGCCCATCAAAATTAGGTGTAGCAACAGGGCAACAATGAACAACAAAATCATCGCAGTAGAAGGCATCGACGGCAGCGGCAAGAACACGCAATCACGGTTGTTGGTCGAAAACCTCAAAAAGCAGGGTTTCGAAGTCGAGTTTTTGGGGTTCCCTTGTTACTCAGAAACGTTTTTTGGCAAAGAAATTGGCGCTTACCTCAATGGTGACTTTGGTGGTCTTGACGATGTTCACCCCAAGCTGGCATCAATGCTTTATGCAGGTGACCGCTTAGAGAAAAAACCGTTTATTGAACAGACCATTGCCGCTGGTAAAGTGTTGGTGATTGACCGTTATGTGTCGTCAAACATTGCTCACCAAGGGGCAAAGTTGGCAGGAGATGAACGTGCTGCACTATGTGATTGGCTCAAAGCACTAGAACATGAAGTTTACGGGCTGCCAAAACCCACCCTTAATATTCTGCTTAGCATGGATGTTACTAGTTCAACTTCATTAGTGCTTAAAAAAGACGCCCGAGATTACACCGACAAAAAACAAGACCTCCACGAAGCCGACACCAGTTACATGAACAAGGTGGCTGGTGTATACGAAAAATTATCTCAAGGGGATGATTGGTACCGGGTTGAATGTATTGAAAATGAAGCAATTCGCAGCGTTGAATCTATCGCTGATGAGATTTTAAAACAAGCGTTATTGTCGCTTAAATAAAAAGCGCAAATAAATCACTAAACTTAATGGAAGTCGTACTATGAAAATTAACTTTATTAAGCCAACAGCTTTGGCTTTAACTGTAACACTATTAACTGCATGTGGTGGAGGCGGCAACAGCTCACCGGCTCCAACTCCAACACCAACTCCAACACCTACTCCTACACCCGTCAATGTTGCCCCAGTGGCACAAGCGGGTGAGTCACAGGTTGTTGATGAAAATACGCAA
>CALKGI010000076.1 GCA_938085045.1 uncultured Alteromonadaceae bacterium | reverse complement strand
TTGTTCGTTCGTTTAATGCCCTAGAAGCGGCAAGAATTCCCTTTGTAACCTTAGAACGCGTCTATGACAAACAGGCTTTGTCGCAAATTGGTGCCCCTCAACAAGTATATAAATACTGGTTAGGTGAGATGTATCACGACAATACAAAAGCAGGACGATTGTTGGCCGAAGCGCTGAACAATGCGGCAATAAAAGCATTTACCAACAAACCCACACTACGCGCCATTGGCATTGGTGGCGACTTTTACAGCGAATCTCTCGAGCGTTTGGATGGACTTAAACAAGTGATTAATGCCACCTCTAAAACGGTGTTAAATCAGGTCGTTGCAGCCAATTGGAGCCGAAAAGAAGCCACTGCTAAAATCATTAAATTACAACAAAGATATGGCAACAGCGAAATTATCTGGTCGGCATCAGACACCATGGCATTGGGGGTTTTAGATGCCGCCAAGAAGCTACACTTAATGCCTGGTAGAGATTTTGTAATAGGCGGCTTTGATTGGTTGCCAGAAGCACTAAGGGCCATTGAGTACGGACGAATGACTGCATCAATTGGCGGGCATTTTTTGCAAGGTGCGTGGGCGTTGATAAAAATAAACGACCACAACAAAGGCTATAAAGCGTTTTTAAAAGGAGACACCAGCGCCCATGTTGAATTGAAAGTGGTAGACCAATCGAACATCGATAAATACAAGATACTGATGAAAAACATCAATTATGATAGCGCCGTTGATTTCGCTGAATTTTCACTACAACACCTTGAGCAAACCAAACAACCACTGCAATATCGAATGACCGCAGATGCTTTTATAGAAAAACTGTCAAAATGACCCAACCTTCGGCAACCAAATAGACACCTTCAGTCCACCGCCATCACGATTATTAATCGCCATTTTTCCCTCATGGGCCTCAACGATTTCGCGGCACAACGGCAAACCCAATCCCGTGCCGGTTTGTTTGGTGGAATAAAACGGCAGTAATGCGCTTTCTAATACTTTGTCAGACATACCGCTGCCACGGTCGGCCAATGTCAGCATAAAATGTTTGGGGTGTTCATCAACTTGTAGTGTAATTTGCTCGGTGTTTGACCCCGATTCAGCGGCATTTTTTATCAGGTTTATCAATACTTGTTCCATCTGCGCCGGGTCTATCTCGACAGCGCCTTTGGGCAGCGAGCCTTCAATACAAAAAGGTTTTTGTTGCATTAGGCCATCAACGTAACTTTGCCATTGCACTGACTTTCGCTGAGGCATGGGTAACCGCGAAAACTCGGCGTAACCTTGAATAAAACCATTAAGGTGTTTTACCCGGTCTTCGACAGTATTAAAAATCAGGTTCAGCTTTTTATCGCCTTTGGCCAACAACTTGCCCGAATGCGCCATAGATGAAATGGGTGCCAGTGAATTATTAAGCTCGTGGCTAATAACCCGAATGACCTTTTTCCATATTGCCACTTCTTGGCGGTTAAGCTCTCGGGTTAATTGTTTAAACAAATATAAGCAGTGATGTTTGGCATTCAGTAAAAACTGGCTTTGTGACAAGTGATAAGTTTGGTCTTCGTCTTCACCGCTGATACTGAACAGGCCATCTTTGCCCGACTTAACTGCCTGTTGTATGCTGTCTGGCGAGCTTTCTATTAGTTGATAAAAGTCCATGCCTTCGCAGCGTCGACCATTGTTGAACAAGTGCCTAGCGGCAATATTGCTGTATAAAATACGTTGGTTTTCATCGGTTAATATCATCGACAACGGCGAACTTTGAATGACTTTGTCGAGCAACAATTCACGCTGATAAATCGATTGCCGTTCTTTTCGCAGTATTTCACCTACTTGATTGTATAACGCGGCCAAACGGCTCAATTCATCACTTTTATCTTCAGGCAATGAAATACTAAAATCGTTGTCTTTGAAATTCAGCAAGCCGGTTTCAAGTGCGCCAAGCATATATGCCATTCGCTTAGTGGCAAGGCCAGTCAAGGTTAAACCAACCCCAAGGCAAACAACCGTGGTGCCAACAATCCAATAGCCAAAGTGGGGGATTTCAAATTCGCCAGCCACCAACAAACTCGACACAATGGCAATTAACAACACATTCACACTAGTGACAATCAAATAAATTCGCTGTTGTAGCGTCATCAGCGCGATATTCCGTGTTTGTCCATGCGCCGATAAAATGCCTGTCGGCTGAGCCCTAACGATTTTGCCGCGCGGGCTATTACGCCATCGGCTTGAGCAATGGCTTGTAAAATATCGTCTTTGTCAGGGTCTGCGACTGTTTTTACCGCGGCTGTTGGTATGACATGACTTAAACCAAAATCGTCTACGCTCAGCTGAGCGTTTTTTGACAATACAGTGGCACGTTTAACCGCGTTTTCGAGCTCTCGAACATTGCCAGACCAGTCGTGGCTTAACAATACTTGCTCAAGCTCATGTGACAATTGAAAATTAGCCCCAGCAAAATGTTGCGCCAATGGCATGATGTCGTCGGGTCTTTGATTTAATGGCGCGAGTTTTAATTCGATAACGTTGAGGCGATAAAACAAATCTTCTCTGAAGGTACCTGCCGCAATATCGTCACGCAAATTAGCATTGGTCGCGCTAATGATACGCACATTCACTTTGCGGGTTTGATGAGAGCCCAACCGTTCGAACTCGCCAGTTTGCAGCACCCTTAATAATTTGACCTGTCCGGCCAATGGCAGATTGCCAATTTCATCTAAAAACAAAGTGCCGCCATCGGCCGCTTCAAATCGGCCGATTCGAGCTTTACCAGCGCCGGTGAATGCACCGGCTTCGGCACCAAATAATTCAGCTTCGAGTAATTCGCCGGGCAAAGCGCCGACATTCACTTTAACAAAAGGCCCGTCTTTGCGGGTAGAGTTGGCTTGAATGATCTCGGCGATTTTCTCTTTGCCAGCGCCATTTGGGCCAGTGATGAGCGCGGCGATATCAGAATGCGCCACTTGCACCGACATTTCAATTAGGGTTTGCATCGCGCTGCTTTGATAAATTAAACCACACAAATCGTAACCCGATACCGCATCCCTCGCCCGCTGATTTTGCAAATGCATACGCTGGTTTTGCTTACGCAGCTCGGCCATTTCGAGCAGGTTTTTCACCGAAATCATTAATTTGTTGTCATCCCAGGGTTTACCTAGATAATCGGCAGCACCTGCTCTGACTAGCTCTACAGCCATTTCGAGTTGGGTCCATGCGGTGAGCAAAATAATGGGCAAGTCGGGTTGCAGTTGGCGCAATTGATAGTAAAGGGTTTTGCCTTCTTCGCCAGAGGTGGTGTCTTGGCTGAAATTCATGTCTTGGATCACCAAACCTATCGGTTGCTTTTGAACAATGCTCATTGCCTCCACAGGGGTGTAACAGCTAATGGTGTCAAAATCATGGATGCCCAGCAGCAGCTCTAGCGCTGTGCAAACAGTGGGGTTGTCGTCGACGATTAATATTTTGTCCATGGTTCCATCTTTGTTTTGGGAGGCTTTTGCCCGTTCATTTTTTTATCTTCCTCCGCGAACCTCCGTGTCTTTGCGCCTCCGTGTGAAGCTTTTATTCTTTAACGAGTAGCTATAGCAGGTGAAACTTGGGCAGCTTTTAAAGCGGGCACCAGTACGGCCATCAGGCTGATCAGCAATATACCAAACATTGTGCCCACCACGTAAGCGTTATTTAACTGGCTCACGCCGTACTCGTTGACCAAGAAGTAATTCAACCCCAGCGCCATCACGCAACCTAGTGAGATACCCACCACTGCCATCAAGCAATTTTCGACCAAAAAGTAACGGGTGATGTCGAATTTGGTGGCGCCCAATGCTCGGCGAGTGCCAATTTGTTTGGTACGCTGATTGACTGAAAACGCTGACAAGCCAAAAATACCAACCACGGTGACAAACAACAACAAACAAACAATGATAGTTAAAATCGTTTTCATGGTGCTATGGCCCCGATAAGACCTTGCAATGTCATCTTCAAGTGTTTTAGGTTCACTAATCACCCGATCTCGGTTAAGCGCCAGAATTTTGTCTTTAAACTGAGCCATAACTTCTTTTCTCATACCGGATTCAGTGCGAACCATATAACGATTAAAACTGGCCGCTGCCACGCTTGGGAAAATAACATTGTCATTAAACAATGACGAACCCGCCCACATGCCTTGCATTACGCCAACAATACCGATGATTTTGCTGGGTCTGCCTTGAGAGTAAATGGTACTGCCCAGCGCATCGCCGCCTGGAAACATTTTATCAGCCAGCGATTGATTAATGATAAGCACCGGCTCTGGGTTGCCCTGTCCATAAACAACTTCATTAGCGGTAAAGTTACGCCCTTCAACCAATTCAACACCCATAGTATTGAGCACATGCTCGTCGCCACGATAAACACCGCTTCTAAACTTGCCCATCTCGGCTTTGGCAACCAAATCCCAAGTGCTGGAGCTACCGCTGCCCGCAATGGGTGTGTGGTTAATAACAACCGCATCAATCACACCATCAATTGAGCGTAACATTTGCTCATCGGCTTCAATTTGTTGGGTTAAATCGGCAGTACCATCGAGTGCCTGCATGTAAGCGTTAAAAAGCTGTTGTTCGGCATATCCTGTTTCACGGTTCATCAATTGAATGCGCTTGTCGATAATAAATAAGGCATTGCTGACTATCGCCAGCGTCAGCGCCATTTGCAATATAATCAAAACGGCGCGGCTTTTGTGCTGTAACATCGCACTTAATATGGGTCTGATCTCTAACATGACGCGGCTTCCTTATTGAGTTTTTAAATGAACAGCAGGATTGGTTTTACAAATGCGATAAGCAGGATATAACCCGGCCATCACGCTGCTTAAAATGGCAATGACAAACACGGTTACCACCATGGTCATATCTAAATTGGCGACCACTGAGTAGTTGGGGTTGATGAAACGCAATCCTGCCAAGCCACCAAAAGTAAACAACAAACCCGTCAAGCCACCAAAAAAACCAATTAAACTAATCTCAATCAGGTGCTGCTTAAACACTTCAATTTGACTGGCACCCAAGGCACGGCGAACACCTACCTCAGCGGCGCGGCGCAAGAACTTAGCCAGCAACAAACCAATGGTATTGACCAAACAAACCGCTAAGAACATGAAACTTAACCCAACCAATACACTGTAGTCATCAGCCACCACTTGTTTTTGGTCAAGCCATTGCTGCACATTGCTCATATGAGCTGCGGCATCAACACGAGTGAAACGGCCCAATTTTTTCTGCTCTTGCACATGTGCATCTAAAAAGGTCTGGTATTGCTGTTGCTGCTCTACTGATGGTAATTCAACCCAATATTGAAGCCACAACAGCTCTGACGGTAATCGCTCAGCAAAAGAATTGATCTCTTCATTTTTCCAGCCATTGTTGTTACCCCAAGTGCCAAGTTCATGCGTAATTGCGACTGAGAAAGGCACGTAGACCTCTTCGCTTTGATTGAAATTACCGTTATTCAAATCATGAAACTTCGGAGACGGTTGAAAAGTTTCGATGACGCCAGTGATGGTGTAAGTTTTGCCGTCATACATCACCGTTTTGCCCACGCTGTTTTGTCCACCAAACAATTTGTTATTGAGGGTTTCGCTTATTACAGTGACATCTTGACCCACTTCATCAACACTTTTAT
>CALKGI010000075.1 GCA_938085045.1 uncultured Alteromonadaceae bacterium | reverse complement strand
TTCTCTTCTACCATTCGAAATGGCACCAACATCGTTGAGAATTTGTCAGCGGCACGTTCGCGAATTCAAGATGCCGATTTTGCAACAGAAACGGCTAATTTGACCAAAGCACAGATTTTACAACAGGCTAGTACATCAATTCTGTCGCAGGCGAATCAACGTCCGCAGACAGCATTATCGCTGTTGGGCTAATCATTAAACTTAGGTTCCATGCTATTATTGTTATATAGTAGAAGGTCGAAACAGACGACTGTGGAGCGTCTGTCACTGACCTGACACTATATGATTTTTCAGGTTATTAAATGGAGGTGACTCGTGTCTATTAATTCAATATCGGCCGGTGTTGCTGAACGTGCTGTACCAATTGCATCAGTGCCGTCAAACAAACAAAGTACTATCGCCACCGAACAGCAAGCAAGTAGTAAACCTGAGCCATCAGCCATTGTGGCTATTGCTCAGCAATCTGTTCAGGCAAAAGAACAATCGTCCCCGGATTCTTCGGGTACACAGCAGCAAAATGGCCAAATTAGCGCTCAAGTATTGCGCTTTGATGCCGATAAGCAAAAACAAGGGGAGCAAAGTGGCAAGGTAGATACCACTGAAGAAGCGGCCCAAGACAATGCTCGTAAAGACAATTTGAGAAGTGTATTGGATTCAACCAATGAACTATCAAACGTGCAGAGTCGAAAATTGGAGTTTACCTCCGGCCAAGATAAAGCAGGTCAGGTAGTTATTAAGGTACTTGACAAGGAAAGCAACGAAGTCATTCGTCAGATTCCTTCAGAGGAATTTATCAAAGTCGCGGAAAAACTTCAAAATGCATCTAACGAGCTAGATAAGCCACAAGGGGCGTTATTTGAATCCCAAGTGTAAATGTCATTGCTCGATATAGATGCCAATTGTGGAGTCAAATCCAACAATGCTCGCCAAAACGGCAATTATTGCCGGGTGAAGTCGGCAAACATCGAAACCGGCAGACAGTTTATGTAGTCTGAATCAGCACGATAGACCTAAAATGCAGTTTATATTGCGAGGTCTATCGTTGTTTGTTCAAGTTAAACCAATATTATATCGATTAGAGGTTTGTTATGGCCATTACATCAGCAGGTGTCGGATCCGGATTGGATCTTGAAGGCATCATTAAAGCAACCGTTGACTCGGAAAACCTGCCTAAAATTGCGCAGCTCGATAAAAGAGAATCGGCTGTTAAGTTGCAATTGACGGCTATTGGTCAAATTAAGTCTGATATTAGCGCACTTGATTCTAAGATAGACTTCCTCAAAGACATCGATAATTTCACCAAACGTGCATCAACGGTAACTCAACCGTCAACCGGTGGCGATTTGGTCTCGGTGAGTTCATCAGATACCGCAACAGTCGGTAACTTTAAAATTTCTGAAGTCTCTTTGGCGCAAGGCAGCCGGGCAGTGGCAGATGATGCCAGTGCCTATAGCGCTACAACAGATGTGGTTACTGCATCTGGTGGTACCATGACTTTTACCGCAGGTGCCAAAACATTTGATATTACTTTGGCCGCAGGAGCAACACTTGCCGATTTGCGTACGGCCATTAACGACAAATCTGATAATTTTGGTGTTTCTGCCAATATCATCAATACTGGCGGTGCTTCGCCGTTATCCAAATTGGTCTTTTCTTCAAGTGAAACAGGGTCAGGTAACGATTTAACCGTGACCAACAGCACCGCAGAATTGGACAAGGTTTCTACTCAAGCCAATGCTGGCGGGGTTGGTGGGATGTTGATTTCTGATGGTACCGCTCCTGGTTCAACTGATGATAGAGCCAAAGATGCCAGCATTAAAATTGACGGTATTACCACAACCAGTAGCACCAACACCTTCGCCGATGCTATCCAAGACAGCACCATTACAGTGCTAAGAAACAGTGACCCAGGTGATACGGGTGATCCGGCTGATTCGGATGATTTTGCGACATTTAATGTTGATACCGATAAAGAAACCGTCAAAAAAACCATCACTGAGTTTGTTGATGCGTTTAATACGGCGTTGAGTACGCTAAGCACGGTTATTTTGTCTAAAACGGCTGACGCTACCGCAAGGGGCCTGAAAAATGCCCTGCTAAATCAAGTAGGTAACTTTGTCAGCGGTGCTGGTAACCTGCAAACGGTATATGATGTTGGTATTTCAATGGATAACAGTGGTCACCTTAAAGTTGACCCTACTTCGGTAAATACTTTAGATGATGCAATGGAAAACTCTTATGACGATATTGGCACGTTGTTTGCTGGTACTGGAGGGGTAGGCACCACTTTAGGTGAAACGCTTGAGTTGTATCTTAAAAGTGGCGGCATCATCAAAGCAGAGCAAGATCAGCTCAATGAGCAGGTAGATGGCATTGAAAAGGACAAAGAAGATCATGCCTACCGTATGGAATTGTTCGAAAAACGACTGAGACAGAAATATGCCAGTCTTGATGTATTGATTGCTGGTATGCGCTCACAAGGTAGCGCCATTAGTCAGTCATTATCGAATCTACCAGGCTTTACCAGAGAAAGTTAATCGTTAGTCATTTACTTCGACGGAACGTCCTCCATAATTCAATCTTGGATGATAGTTTTAGGACGACAAAGAGTTTAATCGCAGATATAAAAGGCAGTTACTATGATAGCAAACAGAAGAATTAATGCGTACCAAAAAGAGAGTGTTAAAACTCAAATTGCTGGTGCCAATCCGTATACTATCATTCAAATGTTGATGCATGGTTGCTTGGAGCGTTTGGCTAAAGGCAAAGGGTGTATTGAACGTAAAGACTTGCAAGGCAAAGCCGAGCACTTGTCTAAAGCGACTGCAATTTTACATGCTTTGGCCGAATCGTTAGATATGGAAATTGGCGGTGAAGTTGCGCAAAACCTAGCGGGTTTATACGATTACATGATTGGTCGTATTAACGATGCCAGTATTGAACGTACTACCGAGCCTTTGGTTGAATCAATGCAATTGATGCTCGAAATAAAAAGTGGCTGGGATTCAATTCCACAGTCTGAAGTTGACAAGAGCCTAGCATTACAAGCTCAACGAGGATAATCATCGGTGGAGAATGAATTCAGCACCCTGCTGGAGGATATCGAATCCTGCAATACCCAGTTGTATCAAGCCTGTGAAATACAAGATTGGCAGGCAACCAACCGTTTAATTGAGCAACGGGGTTTATTTTTACAAAATTTATCGCTTATAATCAATTCATTAAATACGCAACAGGTAAACAAGGTCGGTCAGCTGTATCAATTAATGCTTAAATCAGATGAACATTATCTGAAAAATGCTAGGCAAGAATTGAGCGAGACCCGAAACGCCTTACGCGCAATCAAAAATGCCGAAAAGGCACTGCCCGCCTACAAGGCACACCAATTCAATAGCTAGTGACATATCGCTGGCAAGAGGTATATACAATTCATGTCTTCACTTGATGAAATTGACGAGCTTTTGGCACACGCCGAAAAACAGCTCGATTTGATGGCTGAAAAAGCACGCCTAGAAAAAGCACTCGCAAGCAGTATGCCGAAAAAATTTGAAGAAAATGTTCGAGCGTTTGAAAAGTATATGCCTGAGATTGCAGCGCAATTTCGTCATTATCGTCCTAAAGAAATGCAAATGGTATGTTCTGCCTCTGGCGCAGCCAACCTGATTGATAACTACACTGGACGCCCTTTGTATGGTGATGACCCTGTTGAACAGTGCCGTGAGCAAGTCGAAAACCTGATTGAAAACCCCAAGTACACACGCTTAGCATTCAGCCTTGATGACGAGGTAGAAAATACCTTTATACACACCAAATATATGCACAAAATCCATAAGGTTTTTCTTGATGCCCAAGAAGAATTGGAGCCATTGACAACCATACCCGATCACTTGGGTTCAATGATCTTGTTTGGGGTGGGCTTGGGTTATCATTTACGGCATTTACTGGATGAAATTACCATAGATCATCTGTATATCTGTGAACCCAATAAAGATTGGTTTTTTACCAGCCTTTATACTTGTGACTGGAAATATGTACTTGAAACCATTGATGAGCGAGATGGTTCTATGTATTTGCATTTGGGGGTTAGTTACGATCAGTTTACCGGTGACTTTATTAATGAGCTTAAAGATAAAGGTTCATTTAATGCCGTAAACTCAGTTATTTACCAGCATTACCCTTCAAATGAATTGCAACAGATAATCGAACGGTTCAGCCATGATTTTCACATGGTGACTATAGGCTGGGGTTTCTTTGATGATGGTATTATCTCAATTGCCCATGACTTTGCCAACGCACAAAAGAAAACGCCTCTAATTAAAAACGACGCAAAATTACCGCACAAATGGCAAGGTGTGCCTGTCTTTATTGTCGCCAATGGGCCCTCGTTTGATTTGGCTGTAAATGCGATAAAAGAACATGAAGGCGAAGCGGTGATCTTCAGCTGTGGTTCAGTGCTGCCTGTGTTGTTGAAAAGCGGTATTATTCCTGATTTTCACCTTGAAGTTGAGCGAACCAAATTTACCTACGACTACTTTGTTGAGTTTGTAGACCTTGAAGATACTAAGAAAATCAATTTTCTAACGGCCAATATCATGCATCCGGGCTGTTCAGATCTATTTAAATGGACAGGCATGGGTTTTAAACCAACCGAAGCGTCGACCATTATTGCCAGCGATTACATGGACAGGCACGCCAACTTTGCACAGTTAAAATTCTGCAACCCTCAGGTGGCCAATACAGCATTGTCTTTTGCCTGTCACATGGGTTTTCACGAAATTTACTTATTTGGCACCGACTGCGGATATAAAGATCCAAAATACCACCATGCAAAAACCAGTTTGTATTATACCGATGACGGTGCAGAAAAAGAGCGCATGGGTAAGCTGGTACGAGCGGGCGAAATAGAAGTTGATGGTAACTTTGGTGGAAAAGTATTTAGTACGTCTTTCATGAATACCGGTCGTTTCTACATGGAACACTTATTGAAGCTCTTTCCTAAAAGAAACGTCTTTAACTGTTCAGACGGTGTCAAAATCGAGCATGCCGCCCCTTTAGAGGTGGATGATTTGCTGTTGATGGGCAATTTGCCCGATAAAAATGAGGTTGTCGAATACCTTAAGACAGCACAGTTTAAGGAACGAAGTTTTACAGAACAGGACTATATCGATTGGTTGGCAATAGACAAGTTTGACGAGATTTGTGACGAGCTGATTAAATTCCTCGACAAAGACTTCAAATCACGCACCGAAATTGCCAAAGCGTTGATGCATCAAGTTAGATATTTGTTTTCGTATTCCAACACTAAATACCGCCATTTGTATTTTTTGCTGGAAGGTTCAATCACTTATGTTCACTCGGTATTTAGAATGATTTTGTGGGGATTCGAGGATGAAAAGAAAACAGTAGAAGCCATGATGGAAGCGATTCAACTGTTTAATGTTTATATGATAAAAGCCAAAGCCAAGTACCAAAGGGTATTGGATGAAGTTGATGTGCAAGAATGTTACTTGATGGGGCTGCTTAAAGAGGGCATGGACTAATACCAAATCCATTAATTAACTGGTCATTTTGCTGGCTAAAATAAGCATTAGCTTCGTTATTAATCTTGCCATTAGAGTGACTAGTGGCGGCGATTAATGCCTTGCTACTGCTTATTTTCCCTGCCCAAAATCAGACCA
>CALKGI010000074.1 GCA_938085045.1 uncultured Alteromonadaceae bacterium | reverse complement strand
TGTCACCATAAACTATTTAACGACAGGTAGCCCGGGCCTTGCTATGGCCGCAAGAGAGACCATCGAAGGGGCATTCAATCCGGCAAAAACACTTAAGAGCGTAGATAAAGTCTACCAGCTGCTTAAAAAGCAAGGGACTGTTGGTTCTTATACAATTACTTTTGGCAATGGCAAACAGTATCATGGTAAGGGGCCTTTGAAACGGATGGAAGAATCGGCTAAGAGTAAAGGCGGCAAGAACGGTGGTGCAGAAAAGGCAAAGTGGGATGAAGCAACAGATGATAAATCGGCTTTCAAAGACGAAGCTAAAAAAATTGCAAATGATAAAGGTGGAGTTAAAAACCCTAACAACCTTAATATACGAAATTCACCAGGGAAAAAAATGTTAGAAACACAACAGAGTTCCAATAATTCAACTGCTACCTCCAGTAGTACTACAAGAGCAGCCAGTAAACAGGAAAGTAACTGGCTGTAAACTAGCAATCCAGATAAGCCATAATGGTTATCAAGTTGGGCATTGGCAAAACTGTTTACCAATGCCCATAGAAAGATGCATATTCAAATGAAAGTGTAAAATATTACGGGGGTACTATTTCGATGACCAACAATCTGCAAATCAGCAACAATCCAAACGAAAATCCATTTTTGTCAGTGGAATCAGATAGAATTGATGAATACATTAAGGCATACAATGACGCGGCCCCAGGTACTTATGGGATTCATGTCAGTAAATTCCATGGTTATTCTCTAGCTGATTTGGATTTCCTTCATGAACTGGAAGGTTTAAAAGCTATTTCGATTCAGGATGGGTACCCGGATATTTCAGCATTGTATGACCACGCAGGACTGGAATCGTTGACCTTTGAAGCATTAAAACAGCCTTTGGATTTAAGTTTATTTCCTAATATAAATTATCTTAGAGGAACATGGTCAACTAAACTCAAAAACCTCAACAAAACAAAACACTTGAAACATTTGGGTTTATGGAAATACAACCCCAAATCAACTGATATCAGTGAGCTTGCAGAAATACCGATGCTGGAATTTTTAGAATTGAATATGTCGAATATGACGTCGCTTGCGGGTATCGATCATTGTCATAACCTTCAAATATTAAAGCTTGGCTACATTCGTTATCTTTCTGATATAACTGATTTTGCGAATGTTTGCGCCCCTATAAGGGATGTTCATTTTCAAAATTGCAAAAATATCGATGACTACAGCTTTTTGGGGGCACTGCAAACATTAAAGATATTGGATATTGAAAAATGTGCAGATATCGAAAACCTTGATTTTATTGGTCAAAGTTTACAATTAGAGAAATTATTTTTTCATGGTACCACACTGGTATCTGGTGATTTATCCCCTTGCCTCAGACACCCCAAATTAAACACTATCAGTTACAACAACAAAAAATATTACTCTCACAAAAGTGACGAGTTGCATCACCAACTGAGCCATCGCTGAACAACAAGAAAGCAGATGGCTTCAAAGGTAACAAATGACAGAGCAACCTAACATTTTTGAAGATTGGGGCAAACAAAAATACTTAAGTATTGATTCAAACAAACTCAATTTTTATATCGAATGTGAAAAAGGGGTCAAGCTGCTTACCTTATAATACTTTCGGTAAATTCGATATTTTCCAGTATAATCAACTCATTAGCTGTAGATTTTGTCTGGTGTGATAGATGAGAGAGCCCATTGTACAATCCAGTAGACAGTCAATGGGCTCAAGGCAGCGGCACCACGGTTTATCAAAATACTCAGTACAACGCGTATAATAAAGTCACGTTCAAAGGCTACCGCAGGCAATACCACCAAAGGCATTTTCACTAGCTTTGACGGTATGCAGCGTGAGGAAAAAACCAGTCAATATGGCGCAAGCGGCAATACAGCCTTTACTTACCTAAAAGGTAACAAGCGTAAAGTCAGCGACAACCGCAATAACGAAACGACCACAACGTATTTGGCTTACGGCAAGCAGCCTATAACACCGCAACCTTTATCGATGCACCAGAAGGCGTCGATACCACAATGCAACTCAACGAATTCGGTAACATCACCAAAACCACCCAAGGCAGCCTCACTGAGTATCGTTATTTTGATACCTACCAACGGTTGTGCCAAAGCTGCCGCGTCGATACGGGCAAAACAGTTGGCGAGAATGGCATTGATGAATGTATGGGTGGCGATGATATTTTTGTTGAAGTTGATACTGTTACGCTACCTACCACCCATGAGTAGACTGAATTCGATAAAGATTCACCCCAAGCCCCTTAAACGTTGATGTTCTAGCCAGCGTAAACCCGGCTTTTATTGCTAAATTCACCGAAGGCTGATTCACAGGCTCAACAATCGAATAAACTGACTCAATTGACAGCTCGTTAAAGGCATATTCTACAATGGCGTTGACGGTTTCCAGAGCAAACCCTTTGCGCCAGTGAGCGCGGGCGAAACGGTAGCTGATATGAATGAGATCTTCGTCGTCGAGCCTTAGAAAGTTCAGGCCACATAAACCCACAATTTCATCTGTTTGGTTACAAACGATTGCCCATTGGCCCCAGCCATATTTTTTGTAGCTGGCTAGGCATTTGTCGACATGTCTTTTAATACCTTGTTCATCAAGTTCGCCAACAGTGGAATAGCGCATGACTTGTGGGTCTGACAGGATGACGGCCAGTTGTGTGATGTCGTCGTGGGTGAATTTTCGGATGTTGAATTTTGGTGTGGTGGTGATTTGTGTCACTGTTTAGGCTACCTCTTAGCATTGATTTTTTTTGCTCTTTTGCAACGTAGAGCGCAGCCCCCCGTGTCTGCCCTTTTATGTATTGGGTTGCAAGATTGGGCAATCACGGGGATTGCCCATCAATCCTTTAGCTCAATGCCAAAACCACCTTCTCAGATTTGAGCTTTTTGGCTGTGGCCAGCACCAAGGCTGCTGATATTGCCAAAGTCACCAGACCGGTAAAACCAATCATTCCCCAGCTTGTCGGAATTCCCTTGAGTATGTCTTCCATTAGCAGTGACTGTCCAGCGACAGGCATCCATTCGGTCCATTTTGGTCTGTCATCCATCATCATTAATGCCACGGGCAACATTGCAGGCACCATAACTATCATGGTCACGGTTGATTGCGCTTCTTTGAAGCTTTTTGATTGGAATGCAAAGAATAGTTGCAATGCAGAGGCAAATACACATATTGGCACCAATAACGACAATAGGGCAGTGAAAGTGTACATGTCGAGGCTAAACGCTGCGCCAATTTTTGCAAGGTCGACAAAATCAACTGCCACAGAGGTTAGCGTAAGGGTTAACAATACACCTATCACGGCTATTACACTGGCGCTTGTTAGTTTTGCCAGCACAACTTTTAATGTATCGACAGGCTGGCATAACAGCATTTCAAGCACGTTACGTTCACGTTCACCCGCGCTCGAATCAATCGCTAGCGGCAAACCCGACATAAATGCGGTCATGAGTAAGTACATGCCCAGCATCATTGTGATCACCAAAGGACTGCTATTAGGCTGAGCGGTGTCTTGTTCAATCAGATTGAGTGGCTGCAACAGCTTGACGTCAATACCGCGTACCATCAGGCGTTTGTAACCGATGGATAATGAAAAAGCTCTGACCGCTCTTTCTACTCGCTTAATAGGAATTAGCATGGCTTTGTCTGAGTGATCTGCACTAAAAATAATATCAATGACATTACCCTCAGACAGGTCTTTGGCAAAAGTATCTGGGATTGTTAGGGTGATATTGCGTTCATCCCACATCACTTTCTTGTCTTCAGGTACGCTGTCAAAAGACATTAGATTGGCTGTTTCAAAGTGTTTAATCAGTTTTGGTGCATATTCGCCACCAGTGATCTTAACGTAAACTATGGGTTTTTCGGTTGCTTTGCTGATCATCACCTTAGACATGGCAAAGATCATCACAGGTGCCATAAATGCCATCATCATGGCGACCATCATCGCTCGTTTGTCTCGCAGAGCTTCTTTAATTTCTTTGATAAATAATGCTTTAAATTGGATCATGCGGCGACTCCTTCATCAGAACCAATAATTTTTACAAAGGCTTCTTCTAAGTGCTTCTCGCCTGCTAATTCGCATAGTTCTTCTGGGGTGCCTTGGGCTGCCAGTTTGCCGCCAGCGACCACAATGACTCGGTCGCACAGGGCGGCGACTTCTTGCATTACATGAGACGAGAACAAAATGCAGTGGCCTTTTTCTCTAAAACGAGCCAAATAATTACGCAATACCCGGGTGCTCATTACGTCTAAACCGCGCGTTGGTTCGTCGAGCACAAAGTTTTTCGGTTGGTGAACTAGTGCTTGGGCTAAAGTGACTTTCATGCGTTGGCCTTGCGAAAACCCAGCGGTTCTACGATGGGCCAGTTCTTCCATTTCTAAGTCTTTTATCACAGTTTCAATCGCTTGGTGCTTGGCTTTGCCTTGTAAGCCATGGAGGCTGGCAAAGTAATCGATTTGCTCGTAAGCAGTTAAACGCTCATACAAACCAAATTTATCGGGAAAAATGCCAAGACGTTTTCGCGCAGCCAGTGGATCTTTTAATACGTCAATACCATCGATAGAGGCTGAGCCTTGGTCGGCTGTTAATAAGCCATAAAGGGTGCGTAAACAAGTGGTTTTGCCCGCGCCGTTGGGGCCGAGTATGCCGGTGATTTCGCCATCTTTGGCGCTGAACGAAAGGCCGTCGAGTGCTTTTACCTTGGTAAAGCTTTTGTGCAGATCATTAACTTCAATCATAATGCGTTGCCTCCGTTTAAGCTGCTCATAAACGTTTCTTTGGGGAGTTCATCAAAGCAGGACTGGTCCAATTCTTTGGGTTTTAAGGTAGTCAAAAACTGTTGCATGACCGTTATTGCACAAGGGCTGCTAATTACGCCATGAGAGGCTTGTTCTACGACTATATGGTGGCTGTTTGGCAGTGTTTTAGCTGAGTACTCGCCATTGCTTGGTGGTGTTACAGGGTCTAAATCACCCGACAAAATCAAGGTTGGAATGTCGGCGGTCACGGGGTTGTAAAAGTCTTTGCTTGGGGTGAATTTAGGCCATATTGGACAAAACAATTTGAATGATTTGTGACTATTGTCGCCACCAAAACTGTTGATTGCATCTTTGGCAAACATATCGTCGTTGATTCTTGGAAAATCTTCGTTGCAGGTAATGTTAAATAGCAAACCCGGGTAAATGCCACCGGCACCTTCTGAGGCGGCAATCATGCCTGCTAGTGGCAGATAGTTCCCCAAATAGGCTTGATGGATAACCAAAGGCACCATTGAGCGGCCGCCAGCGCCATACAATGATGAGAAAATATGGCCAATGATTTTGCCCTTACTGATGGCAAATTCGGTGTTGGTGCCCAGTCGTGGGTGTGGGATGGTTATTTTAACCGGGGCCTGTTCAAGGCGGTTAATCAGTTGTGTAAACTCTTGGCTCAGCTGTGGGTAGGCTTCGTTACAGCTTTGTTCTTCTTGACAATGCTTGAGTAACAAATCGAACGAACGAGCAGAGCTTTGGCCAAATAAGCCGATAGGCACTTCAATAGGGCCTACGCTGTCGAGCACTACCGAGCGAATTGACTCAGGGAACATTCGCATATAAACCAATGCAGCACGCGTGCCGTAAGAGCCGCCGTATAGGTTGAGTTGTTTATGACCGAGCGCTTGACGTATTGCGTCGAAATCGCGAATGGCGTTTTCTGAATTGAATTGGCTTAAGTCACCAGAAAAATCGGCGATGCAGTCTTTAACTTCTTGCTGGCCTACATCTTCAGGGATGGCTGTGTAGCTGTCTAACTCTTCGATGTCTGGGCATTCCAAAGCATTAGATTTGCCAGTACCGCGTTGGTCGACCATGATGATATCTCGGGTCTTGCGAGTCTCAGCGAACATTTTGTTGAGCCCCCCTGCCATTTCAACGGCGGCTTGTCCTGGGCCTCCGGCCAAAAACATTAAAGGCAAGTTTTCATTGCTGTTATCTATGGCTGGTAATATGGCGAGGTTGATGGACAACTGCGGACCATCTTTTTTACTGTAGTTTTCAGGCACTTGTAACGTGCCGCAACGCACCTGTGATTCTATGCCATTTAGATGACAGTCTGTCATGGTTAGTTTGGGCTCTGGTGCATCGGCGCTAGCGACCCCAGACTGACCCAAAACCGCCAATGCCAGTCCAATTAAACCCATTTTTGATAATGTCATTTATTTCCCCTGAATGATGATCAAAATTCGCACTGTTTTTAGGCGCGTACGATTTACTATATCCTTGTGAGCGAGTGTAACAATCACCGCAGAAATATAAAGGATTTACGCCCTGCTAGGGTAAGGAAAGTGATAAACGGTGAAATCAGGGGATTTTTGGTTGGTGGGCTACCAGATACCTAAACTAAAAAATTGATAATTGTGTTTAGGCTCTGGTTTAGATTGGGTTTTACCCCTCTAAATAATCAGCAATGCCCTGTGCAGCAGAGCGCCCTTGGGCTATAGCCGTTACAACAAGGTCAGCGCCTAATACCATATCGCCACCGGCGAAGACTTTAGGGTTGCTGGTTTGCATAGCAAACTCGCTTTTTTCAGAGGCTTCAACTTGGTTCCATTGATTGAACTTCACACCTGAGGTTGTTAACCATCGTGGTTGCTCAGGTTGGAAGCCAAACGCAACGATTATGGCATCAACGTCTAAGGTAAACTCAGACCCTTGGATGTTAACCGGACGGCGACGACCATTCTCATCAGCTTCGCCTAATTCGGTTTTAATAAACGTCATGCCAGTGACTTTGTTGTCATTGTCGTTTTCAACCGCTAATGGTTGAACGTACCACATGAACTCAACGCCTTCTTCCATTGCGTTGGTGACTTCGCGGTCTGAACCCGGCATATTTTGACGGTCACGACGATAAGCACAAATGACTTTGGTTGCGCCTTGCCTAACGGCTGTACGTACGCAATCCATCGCTGTGTCGCCACCACCGAGTACCACCACTGTTTTGTCTTTCATATCAACAAAGTCGGTGTGGTTGTTGCTGTATTGATGAATGTGGCTGGTGTTGGCAATTAAGTAAGGTAAGGCTTGTTGCGAATCCTCATCCTCTTTACTTGATTGACTTGCTTGTGTATCTGGCAAATTCAAATCTAATGGTTTATATGCGCCAAGGCCTAAGAATACGGCATCGTATTGTTCAATCAGTTCATCCATTGAGATGTCTTTGCCCAATTCGATATTGAGTTTAAATTGAATGCCCATGTCTTCGAATATGGTGCGGCGTCTGGCCATGATTGATTTTTCGAGCTTAAACTCGGGGATGCCAAAGGTGAGCAGTCCGCCGATTTGCGAGTTTCGATCAAAAACCACAGGCGTAATGCCGTTACGAATAAGCACATCAGCACAGGCCAAACCGGCAGGGCCAGCACCAATCACAGCAACTTTTTTACCGGTGCTAATGATGTCAGACATGTCAGGGCACCAGCCTTGGTCGAATGCGGTATCGACAATGTATTTTTCCATTGAGCCGATGGTTACCGCGCCAAAGTCGTCGTTGAGCGTACAAGCGCCTTCGCACAAACGGTCTTGCGGGCAAACGCGGCCACAAACCTCAGGCAGGCTGTTGGTTTGATGGCACAATTCGGCTGCTTCAATAATACGGCCCTTTTTGGCTAAATCGAGCCACTGCGGAATGTAGTTATGCACTGGGCATTTCCATTCGCAGTAAGGGTTGCCACAGTCTAGGCAGCGGTCTGACTGGTTTTTACTTTCATCTTCGCTCAGTGGTTGGTATATCTCAATAAACTGCTCTTTGCGTTGCTCGTGTGGGATTTTTGTTGGATCTATCCGCTTTACTTCGATGAATTGAAAATCGTTGTGGCTCATAATGCCTCCTTCACAGCGATGCTGTTGTGACTTGTTAGGCTTTGGCCGTTGTTTGAATGAATTGTGTTGAGCAATTGTTCGACGGTGTTGTTTTTGGGTTTAACCAGTTTGAAATGGCTCACCTGATTGTCGAAATCAACGAGCAGGCGCTTAGCCTGTTCACTACCTGTGTAGTCGTGGTGCTGTTGTAATAACCCTTTAAGGTGACTTCGCAATTGCGGGTGCTCGACAGAGTTTAGGTCGAGGAATTCGCCGTTTAGATTGTCTTTGGCTGAATCGTTCACATCGAACAAGTAAGCCATGCCGCCAGTCATACCTGCGCCAAAGTTAATGCCTGTTTCGCCAAGTATTACTACGGTGCCACCAGTCATGTATTCGAGGGCGTTGTCGCCAACTCCTTCAACTACTGTGGTTGCGCCAGAGTTTCTAACCGCAAAACGCTCACCCGCGATACCTGCGCCAAACAATTCGCCGCCTGTAGCACCATATAAACAAGTGTTACCCATGATGACTGACTGCGCTGCAACAAAGCTGACGTCTTTGGGTGGGTTGATGGTAATGCAACCGCCAGACATGCCTTTGCCGACATAATCGTTGGCATCGCCGGTCAATAATAAGTTAACGCCTTTGATGTTCCATACGCCAAAGCTTTGTCCGGCGGTGCCGTTAAAATGCAGTGTTATCGGCGAATGACTCAAGCCTGCAAGGCCGTGTTTTTGCGCCATTTTACCAGCCAGTGTAGCGCCAACAGAACGGTCGGTGTTTTTGACTTCGTATTCGAAGCTGACTTTAGATGAGTCGCTAAGGTACGCTTTATGGTCGGTGACTATTTGTTGGTTTAATAAACCCGGGTCAAACGGGTCGTTACGGCTGGTGCAATGTAACGATTCATCAGATGTGACGGCTGCCGAATCTAATATGGCTTGTAAGTTTAAGCCGTTTTGTTTGCGGGTTTTACCCGGTAATAATTCGAGTAAATCGACTCTGCCAGTTAGGGCGTCTAGAGATTCAACACCTAGTTGCGCCAACAATTCACGGGTTTCTTGTGCGATAAACTCAAAGTAGTGCATTACCATTTCTGGCAAGCCTTTAAAGTATTTTTTACGCAACACTTCGTCTTGTGTGGCTATACCTGTTGCACAGTTATTTAAATGACAAATTCGCAAAAATTTACAACCAAGGGCGACCATAGGACCCGTACCAAAGCCAAAGCTTTCGGCGCCGAGAATGGCGGCTTTAATAACGTCGAGGCCAGTTTTTAAACCGCCATCAACTTGTAATCTAATTTTGTGACGCAGGCCGTTTTCGACCAATGCTTGATGCACCTCGGCTAAACCAAGCTCCCATGGGCTACCAGCATATTTAACCGACGATAACGGGCTGGCACCTGTGCCGCCGTCGTAACCCGATATGGTGATAAGGTCAGCGTAAGCTTTAGCAACGCCTGTGGCAATGGTGCCAACGCCTTGTTCTGATACCAGTTTGACTGAAACCAGTGCTTTGGTGTTGAGCTGTTTTAAATCGAAAATCAGCTGAGCCAAATCTTCAATTGAGTAAATGTCGTGATGCGGCGGTGGCGATATTAATGTCACGCCCGGTGTTGAGTAGCGCAATTTAGCGATGTGCGCTTGAACTTTGTTGCCCGGTAGCTGGCCGCCTTCGCCGGGTTTTGCACCTTGTGCCATTTTGATTTGTATGACATCGGCATTCATTAGGTAATGGGCAGTAACACCAAACCGGCCTGAGGCCACTTGTTTTATTCTTGAATTTCTTTCGCTGTTGAAGCGCGCCGGATCTTCGCCGCCCTCACCTGAGTTAGAAAATCCACCCAAGCGGTTCATGGCAATGGCCAGTGATTCGTGTGCTTCAGGGCCAAGTGCACCGATAGACATTGCGGCAGTATCGAAGCGCTTGAACAAAGAGGTTTTAGCTTCAACTTTGTCGATGTCTATTCCCTGTTCTGGCGGATTCAATGCCATTAGGTCACGCAAGCATTTGTTTTGACGGTGATTTACCAATTCGGCAAAGCGGGCGTAGTCTTTATAGTCGCCACTTTTAACCGCTTGTTGCAGTGTGGTCACTACATCTGGGTTGTAGCAGTGATATTCGCCGTTATGAACAAACTTGAGCAAGCCGCCATGGCTGAGTTGCTTTTGTGGTTTCCACGCGAGTTTTTTCAGTGCCAAGGCATCTTGCTGTAAGTCTTCGAAACTCGCGCCGCCGATGCGGCTGCTGATGTTGGGCAAACATAAATCAACAATTTCTTGATTTAAACCAACCGCTTCAAACAAACCCGAACCACGATAACTGGCCATGGTTGAAATGCCCATTTTCGACAGTATTTTGAGTAAACCTTTATTGATACCGGTTCGGTAATTCAAAAAGGCTTCTTTGGCGGTGAGTTTTATGTCGTCGTTACATACAAGGTGTTCGATAACTTCGAATGCCAAAAATGGATAAACGGCAGTTGCGCCAAGGCCAAGCAGAACAGCAAATTGATGAGGGTCGCGTGCAGTGGCCGTTTCGACAATGATGTTAGAGTCGCAGCGCAGTTGTTTTTCAACTAAACGTTGCTGCACAGCACCTACCGCTAGCGGTGCGGGGATCATCAATTGGTCGGCGTTTATGTGGCGATCAGACAAAATCAGTATAACGGTGCCTTTATCTTTGACCAGACTCTCACACTGATCACACAATTCAACAATCGCCTGTTCTAGACCCATTTGACTGTTGTAATTGAGGTACATTGTATCGCAACGATAATGCTTGTGATCAAACTCACGGAGCTGTTTCATGCCGGTGTACATAAGCAATGGCGATTTAAATAAAATGCGATGTGCGTAACCCGAAGTTTCGTTAAACACGTTTTGCTCGCTACCAATGCAGGTCGACAACGACATAACATGGGCTTCACGCAGTGGATCAATCGGGGGATTGGTCACCTGAGCAAATTGCTGGCGAAAGTAATCGTATATCGAGCGTTGTTTTTCTGACAATACGGCCATTGGGGTGTCGTCGCCCATTGAGCCCAGTGCTTCTTGACCATTGGTGGCGATAACCTTAACTACCTGATGGATTTCTTCTACTGAATAACCAAACAGTTTTTGCAACCTGTGCAGGGTTTTGTCGTCGTACAGTGGTCGACCAACATGTTCAGTATTACAGTCTTCAAAGGGACGTAAGCGGTGAATGTTTTTTGATAAAAACTCTCTGTATGGCTGACGTTGTTTGAGGTTTTCGTCAATTTCGTTTGAGCGCCAGATTTTGCCTTCGTAGGTGTCTACAGCAAACATTTCTCCTGGGCCCACGCGGCCTTTTTCAACCACATCTTGTGGTTTGTAATCCCAAATACCGACTTCTGACGCCAGCGTTAGTAAACGGTCTTTGGTGATCACAAAGCGAGCAGGGCGTAAGCCGTTACGGTCGAGATTACAGGCTACGTGACGACCATTGGTCATGACGATGCCAGCAGGTCCATCCCACGGTTCCATGTGCATGGAGTTAAATTCGTAAAAAGCGCGTAGGTCGTCGTCCATGTTGTCGTTGTTTTGCCACGCTGGTGGTACGATTAATCGCATTGCTCTGAACAAGTCCATGCCACCGGCCAGCAATAATTCGAGCATGTTGTCGAGCGATGAAGAGTCAGAGCCCTTAGTTGATATAAAGGGCGCGGCAGTTTGTAAATCTGGTAACAGCGGGGTGGTGAACTTGCTTTCACGGGCTTTCGCCCATTGACGGTTGCCTTTAATGGTGTTGATTTCACCGTTATGGGCCAAATACCTAAACGGTTGGGCCAGTGGCCAGCGAGGTGATGTGTTGGTTGAAAAACGTTGGTGGAATACGGCGATGGCTGTTTCCATACGGTCATTGGCCAAATCGAGATAAAACTTCGGCAAATCTGCTGGGGTGACTAGTCCTTTATAGACAGTGACCAGACACGACAATGAGCAGGTGTAAAAATCTTCGTCATTGCTGAGTTGTTTTTCTATTCTACGGCGCGCTATATATAAACGTCTTTCAAGGTCGGTTTTGTGCCAGCCCTGTTGCGGATTAACAAACAGTTGTTTGATGGTTGGCAAAGTGTCGGTGGCAATTTGGCCTAATATGCTCGGGTCGGTGGGCACTTCGCGCCAGCCGACTATGGTCAGGGTTTCTTTGATGAGTTCTTGTTCGATGATCTTTTCAGCTTTAGCGGCTTTGTCTTTATCTTGGCTGAGAAAAAACATGCCTACGCCGAAAATTTTACCTAAGCGCCATTGGTTGTTTGAGGCGATACCTCTAAAAAAGCTGTCAGGTTTTTGCAACAACAAACCGCAACCGTCACCGGTTTTACCGTCGGCAGAAATACCGCCGCGATGTTGCATATTGGCCAATCCAGTGATTGCCGTTTTTACGATGCTGTGGCTTACCTTGCCATCCATATTTGCGATTAAACCGAAACCGCAGTTGTCTTTAACCTGATCATGGTTATATAACGTCATAATTAACGTCCTTTTGATGAATGTATAGGTAAGGTGCCCTCCGTTAGTAAGTGGAGATGGGCACTGATATTCGCGATTAACTAGGCATTTTTAGTTGTTGTTTTTATTGGCCTGTTAACACTGGGTTCTCATGGTTTTACTATGACAGTAACATCCGAACCCCTGACTATAGCGCACTTTATGCAAATGTATATATAATTATGCGTTATTAGTAAATTTAAATTGATAGTGTGTTGTTTTTGTGATTGTGCACAATAACAAGTTTTGAACTAAGTTGTCAAACTCTACCAGCCGCCACCAGCTGGGGTCAGTGCTTTTGCATAGGCCGAACAAAAACCTTTTTTGTTCGGCCTATGCAAATGCTTTGACCCCGTTGCGGAGCCTCCGTTCCTCTGGCTCTTGAAATATCACGGAGCCTCCGTTCCTCCGGCCTCTGACGAACGCTCGAATTAAATAGCACAAACCACGCCATGATTTACAAGGGTGAAAATCTTAATTATGTGGGTAACTATGCATTGTTTTGGGGCGTTGTTGCACTAAAATGGTGCGGTGGTGGGGCGAAATGGTGCAAATTGATCATTGTGGTGCAGGGTTGGGATTTGTTAAGGGTTGGAGGAATTGTGACAGGTGCAATTGTTAACAGCTGGAGGTACGGAGGCTAGCAAGGGGGTCAAAGCACTTGAGTTTGCCGATCAAAAAGGATTTTTGTTCGGCAAATTCAATTGCATTGACCCCAGCTGGTGGTGGCTGGTAGATTGGCTCCGATAGGAGCCAGAAAAACGCTAAGTAGTAATTTATTTAGCGTTTAAACCACGCTGTTCTAGCAATGGCGCTATTTGCGCTTCACGTCCGCGGAAGTTCTTGTATAACGTGATTGGCTCGTCTGTGCCGCCTTGTGACAATATGTTGTTGCGAAAGGCGTCTGCGGTTTTACGGTCAAATATGCCGTTTTCTTTGAACGCTGCATACGCATCGGCTGCCATGATTTCTGACCAGATATATGCGTAATAACCTGATGAATACCCGCCTGCAAAGATATGCGAGAAATAAGTCGAACGATAACGTGGGATGATTTCGCTAATCAAACCGGCTTTTTTCATCGCTTCTTTTTCAAAGGCGTTAACATCGGTTATCTCGGTAGAGTCGGTCAAACTATGCCAGCTCATGTCTAGCAAGGCTGCGCCCATGTATTCAGTGGTAAAGAAACCTTGGTTGAACTGCGCGGCTTTTTGGATTTTGGTCACTATGTCTTGTGGAATGACTTCGCCAGTTTTGTAGTGCTTGGCAAACTGAGCCAAAACTTGTGGCTCAAATAACCAGTTTTCCATGACTTGTGAAGGGAATTCTACAAAGTCACGCGGCGTCGCGGTGCCAGTTTGCGAGTTGTAATGACCGTCTGACAATAAACCATGCAATGTGTGACCAAACTCGTGGAACAAAGTGCTGGCTTGGTCAAACGTTAACAAAGTCGGTTGGTCTGCGGTTGGACGTGGGTAGTTCAATACGTTGACGATAATTGGTTTTATTGTTCCTTGTGCTTTTGACTGCTTGCGGAACGAATTCATCCAAGCGCCACCACGTTTAGAATCACGAATGTAGAAATCTGCCAGATATAAACCCATCATTGAGCCATCACGGTCGTAAACTTCAAATGTGCGCACGTCTTCGTGATAAGTGGTGATATCTGTTCTTTCTTTAAACGTCAGGCCATACAGTTTTTCGGTTGCATAGAATACGCCTTTAATGGTGTTTTCGAGTGAGAAATACGGGCGGGTCATTTCTTCGTCAAGGTTGTATTTGGCTTTACGAATTTTGTCGGCGTAGTACCACCAATCAGAGTCTTCGAGTTTGAAGCCACCACCTTGTTGGTCAATCATCGCCTGCATGTCGACTATTTCGCTGTTGGCGCGTTTAATGGCAGCAGGCCAAATTTTGTTGAGTAAACCAAAAACGTTTTGTGGGTTCTTTGCTGTATTGCGCTCAAGAGTATAGTGGGCGTGAGATTCGTAACCTAATAATTGGGCGCGTTGTACGCGAAGAGACGCCATTTTTGATAACACTTTTTTATTGTCGTTAGCGTTGTCGTTGTTGCCTCGCATCGCATAGGCGTTGTGCATTTGGCGGCGCAGATCGCGGTTGTCGGCGTAAGTCATAAACGGGGTGAAGCTTGGGCGCTGCGTGGTGAACACCCACTTGCCGTCCATGCCATTTTTCTTGGCGGTTTCGGCTGCGGCTGCTATTACGCCGTCAGGCAATCCGGCTAGGTCTTTTTTGTTGTCTACCACGAGTTTGAAGTCGTTGGTTTCGGCTAATAGGTTATCGCCAAAAGTAATGGCTAATGTCGACAACTGTCCGTTTAAATCACGTAAAGTGGTTTTTTGACTATCACCAAGATTGGCACCACCACGAACAAAAGCACGGTAGGTGTCGGTTAGTAATTTGTTTTGTGCGGTGTTGAGCTTAAGGCTGTCTTTGGCATCAAAAACCGCTTTAACCCGTTGGAATAATTTGTCGTTGAGCACCATGTCGTCGTTCAGCGCCGATAGTTTTGGCGAAACTTCGGCGTTTACTTTTTGAATGGTTTCGTTGGTGTTGGCACCCGTGAGGTTGTAAAACACGTTTGAGACTTTGTTGAGCAAACTGCCTGAGAATTCTATTGCTTCGATGGTGTTGGCAAAAGTGGGTTTGTCAGTTGAGTTGGCGATGGTTTCAAAATCTTTGAGATTTTCTTTAATGCCTTGCTCAAATGCTGGCAAGAAGTGCTCGTTTTTGATTTTTGCAAAAGGGGCTAGGCCAAATTCGGTGTCAAAAGGTTGGAAAAATGGGTTGTTTTTGTCCATGCTTTTGGCCATTTCCTGAACTTTCTCGGCGGTTTGCTCTGCTTTAACTGTGGGTTGGGTTTGTTCAGTTTGAGATTGCGAACAACCTGCCAGCATCAGCGATAATGCTATCGGGGCTAAGACTAATTTTTTCATCGGTACTCTCTGATTTGATTCTAATTGAGTGATTTTGTAATTATGGCTGCAATAGTAAACGTTTTTTTACACAATTGTTAACAAATATGACGGTAAAGAGCGGGTAAAATTGTAAGACGACATTTTTCACATGACAGCGCCACGGTTTTGAGTGAAAATATGGCCAATTTAATCAGTCAATTGTTAAGTGAGTATGAAACATGGCAAAGCTCCCCAAAGTAGTGAGTGGATTTCCTGAATGGCTGCCAGAAGCCCGTCGAATTGAGCAGCAATGGTTAGATACTGCCCGGCAAATTTTTGAAAGTTACGGTTATGCTTCAATCAATCCGTCATCGGTCGAAGAAGTGAGCGTTATTACCGCCAAAGGTGATGATGTTGATAAAGAGATTTATGGACTTAAACGGTTAAAAGCCGACGACGATGACAAAAAAGGCTCACGTTTGGCGCTGCATTTTGACTTAACCGTGCCAATGACCCGATACGTCGCTCAAAACTTTAACAACCTGACTTTCCCGTTTAAACGTTATCAAATTCAGCGTGCTTGGCGCGGTGAGCGGCCGCAAGAAGGGCGTTATCGTGAGTTTACTCAGGCAGATATTGATGTAATTGATAACGAGTCGATTTCTTTGCACTTTGATGCTGAAATGGTGCGTTTGGTTCACAAGGTTCTCAGCACGATTGGTTTAGATGAAGTTCGAACCCACGTAAATAACCGTAAAATTTTACAAGGGTATTACGAAGGGTTAGAAATCGCAGACTCGATGAAGGCGATTTCGATTGTCGACAAACTCGATAAAATTGGCGATGACGGCGTATCTAAGTTGTTGCAGTCAGATTTGGGCCTTAGTGCTGAGCTTGCACAGCGTTGTTTAGATTTGGCCAAAATCAAAACCTTCGACAGCAGCTTTGTTGAGCAGGTTCGAGCACTTGGCGTGACCAACGAATTGCTTGAGCAAGGTTTAGAAGAGCTGAAATATGTTATGGACAGCGCTAGCGATGTACCAACTGGCGCTGTATGTGCTGATTTGTCAATCGCTCGTGGTTTAGATTATTACACGGGCACAGTTTACGAAGGTAAACTGGCTGAATACCCGGGTTTCCCTACCGTTTTTGCTGGTGGTCGTTACGAAAACTTGGTTGGCATGTTCCTCAAGAAGAAGCTGCCCGGTGTTGGTATCTCAATTGGTTTCACCCGTATCTTTGGCAAGATGTTAAAAGAAGGGCGTTTGGCTTTGGCAGAAAAGTCGCCAACTAGCGTACTTATTATTCACGACCCAGATGCTGATGCGTCTAAGTTGTCGGCCAAAGCCGAAGTACTACGCGACCGTGGTATTAATGTCGAAGTGTTCCACGACAGTGCCGTGAAAACTGCTAAGCAAATTCGTTATGCTGACCGTAAAGGCATTCCTTACATTATGTTTGCGGGTGAGTCTGACGAGGTTAAGAATATTCAATCTGGTGAGCAAGTAGCTATGGATATTCATTCGTGGGAGCCTGCTGATGTGGGTTACCAAACGCGGATTGTGCCTTCTTCTAAACGGTCGGTTAATCCGTTGTCATGACGTAGGGGCCGCCCCCGTCAATACTGTTGACTTAAGGACTGTTTCTATTTCACGTGGTCTACCAAAGGGGAGCGATATTCTAGTAGCTGGTAGTATTTTCTTTAAAAGATTTTTCACCACAGAGAGCGCAAAGAGCACAGAGAAAAGAAAAAAGACCCAATTTGCTGTTTTTTGCCCTTCTCTGTGTCCTCTGTGTTCTCTGTGGTGATAAGTTTTTGGTTTTTTTTATCTTAAGTCAACAGTATTGGCCGCCCCCGTGCGCGCCCATGGTTGGTCTTTTACAGGGTTGTAGATGAATCGAACCAAGGGCGGACATGGGAGTCCGCCGCCACGCAGCCGTACGAAAATACGATTAGTTTACCTTCGAGTAATACCCCAAGAAGCTGTTTTTCCAGTTCTTGCCATCATCTTTTGACACTTCCCAGTGCTGGCTGACTCGGCCATCGTCCATTGGTGTCCAGGTGATTTTTTGCATTGTCATTTTGCCATCTTTACCTTTGGTTTGGCCTTTTAACACCATTTTGCCGTCTTTGAGGTTACCATCAAGATAAAGTGCACCACCGGCGCCACCAATCCAGGTTTGATGCCATTGACCTTTAGCGTTGTCGAAGAAGTTGTAACTCACCCCTTTATAACCCGTGGTACTGCTCCAGCTCTCGCTAATGGCGCAGCCTTTGAGTATTTGTTTGATTTGGCTGTGACCGACGACTTTGCCTTTTGCACCTTTGACTTCCCAATTGCCAATCCAAAAATCGAAATGACGGTATTGCTGGGCAGAGCAGGGGACTGGTTTGGGTTTTTGGGCTTGTAAAGATGTTGGCAATAAGGCTAAGGTCAAAGCGAGTAGCAGTGTTTTTTGCATTGTAATTAAACCATTGTTGTTGAGGTATATATTTACATTAGCATGGCAAAAAACAGCTTTCTTTCAAATTATTGCTCATTTGGTTTAAACTGGTTTTACACTTAATACGAGATATTACTTTGGCCAGTTTACAATCATTTGCGGTAAAAGAATCTCAACCACAATGGGTTAAAGAGTTTAATCAAGTCCTGTTTGTTGGTGACGCGGTAACTATTGGCCGTTTTCATGCACCAGTTGAACATCCCCGCTTCCATCATTCTGGTGTAATAGGACAACCCACTATGGTTTTTCCTCGCACCAGTGTGGCAATTAAACACCAAGAGGGTGAGTGTTTTCACGCCAATGAAAAGTTAATCGCGTTTTATAATAAACACCAAGACTATACCCGCAAAGCGCATGATACCCGAGGTGATATTTCTGATTGGTTTGAGTTTTCTGCGCAGGTGTTAGACGAAGCGGGGGCTGGGTCTCAACTCTCTTCACATGCCTCAATAGCGTCTATTGAACGACCTTTTAGTTTCAGTCATTTACCGAGCCAAACCGACAATTTTGTGCGTCAGCGGTTATTGGTTAACTATTTACTCGCAGGTAATGCAGGGCAGTTGCAAATTGACGCGGCACGGGTCGAAGAAGTGGCAATGTCGATTTTGAGTAACAGCTTGCGGGTCGACCCTTTGGCTGGTTCAGAAAAAATTAATCAAAGGCAGCGCGAATTAGCCGAACGGGCACAGTTTTTATTAACGCTGGGTTTTGCCGAGAATGATTCATTAGCGCATTTAGCCAGTCAGTTGGGGGCTTCGGTTTTTCATCTGTGTAGGGTGTTTAAAAGGGTCTGCGGGCAGTCGATTCATCAATATAAAAATGAATTGCGCCTAAGGCAGGCATTGGGGCGAATTGCGCAGGGCGACGACCTTAATCATATCGCCCTAGATTTGGGATATTCTTCACATAGCCATTTCAGTACGGCATTTGGCCGTTATTTCAAGCACTCGCCTAAGGTGATTAGGCAGCAGCTTTTGTGTCCTTTTTAACTGGCTTTTTCTTTTTTGCGGGTTTTTCAGCGGGCGAGATGTCTTCAACGACTTTTGGTGCCGGTGCTGGCGGTCGTTTTTTCGCTAATAAAGAGATCAACACTTCTTCGCGGTTTTTGGCCAGATAAATGCCGAGGTCTTCTTGCAATTTATCGGTTAACTCTAAGCCTGATTGTGAGAATAAGTGGGTTAAATTGTCGGCCATGTCGAGCATACGATCATATTCATCCGCAGCCTTCTTATCAGCAAATGTCATGATCTCATTACCTCCACGAACGACGACGAATCTGGTTTCTACTGCCATGATAAATAGCCTAATCTGTTAGTACTTTATGGGGTGTATGTTCATACAGTATATTAAAAGTGCGGATTGGTAAAGCAAAAATCCGGCGATTTCTACTTTTATAGGTTAAAACTGTGTAAATAGCAAAGCAGATACCGCATAATGACGCACAAATATTCTACGTGAAATCAATATCATGAACGAACCTTCCATCCTCACGATTGTGCCGCCGCTGGCTGCGATTATCATCGCTGTTTGGCGTAAAAACGCTCTGTTGGCATTGGCATTTGGCCTGTGGCTTACCTACTTTTTGTCTAGCAGTTACTCGCCTATTGAAAGCGTAAAAATGACTGGTATGGGGCTGTTCGACACTGTGAGCAGCACAGGTAACTTTCGCATTATCGTTTATTCGTTGCTGATTGGTAGTTTGTTGACCTTGATGAAAAAAAGCGGCGGTATTAATGCGTTTGTTGACCGTATTACAGGACGAAATTGGGTTAATTCGCGTAAAAAGGCGGCGTTGGTACCTGCAACAATCGGCTCGGTTATTTTTACCGACACTAACCTGAGCTTGTTCTCTGCCGGTATGGCCAGTCAAAGATTGTTTGAACGCTTTAAAATGAACCGCGCTACTTTGGCTTATTTAATCGATTCTACCTGTGCACCTATCAGTGTTTTGATTTTGGTCAATGGTTGGGGCGCGTATATTCTGGGTTTGCTTGAAGCGCAAAACATTCAAAACGGTGTTGGGCTGTTGATTGATACCATAGGGTATAACTTTTACGCGCTGGTTGCGGTTGGGTTAGCTTATTTTACGGCGATTTCGGGCAAAGTGTTTGGTCCAATGAAAAACTCAGCGTTGTATAGCGAACCTCGTGAAGGTCAAGGCGAGCAGGTAAAAGACCCAGCTGGCAGTGATAAATCTACTAAGACTCGTTATTTTTTCGCGCCGCTGGTATTAATGATTGTAGAGACTTTTTGTTTGCTGGCTTGGACAGGCGATGGTGATATCAGGCAGGGTTCTGGTTCTTTCTCGGTATTGTGGTCGGTGGTATCGTCTTTGGTTTTGTTGGTGGCGTTTATCTTGATTGATAGGGTAATGAGCGTTCAACAGATTTTGGCTGGTGCTTGGGAAGGCTTGAAAAGCATGTCGCCAGTGGTGGCGATTTTGGTTTTGTCTTTTGCCTTTGGCGATGCGGTAAAAGCATTTGGCACCGGCATTTATGTTAGTGGCGTGTTAAGTGCTGATTTGCCGATGTTATTGATAGCCCCGGTGATATTTTTAACCGCAGCAGCGATGGCGTTTGCAACAGGTTCATCGTGGAGTACTTTTGCGATTTTGATCCCCATTGCAATTCCTACAGCTGCGGCAACCGGTTTGCCTCCTGCGTTTTTGGTGGGCGCGGTTTTGGGTGGCGGTATCTTCGGTGACCACGCTTCGCCAATTTCTGATACAACGGTTGTGGCATCACTGGCCAGTGATTGTGACCATATTGAGCATGTTAAAACGCAGTTGCCTTATGCATTGTTTGGTGGAGTAGTGGCGATTGGATTATATATTGTGTTTGGTGTGGTGTTGTAGGGGCTTGTTACTACAAAAAAACATTTAGCGATACCGCGCATAAATCTTATCTATGGTGCCATTGGCTTTTAATACCTTAATGGCATCATTAATTCGCATCAACGCCTGCGATTTGGTGGGGTGAAGACGAAACATTATTGCATCTTTGAAGTTGGCATTGCCCACTTCAAACTCGCTAAAACTCCGGTCGCGGCTCATCCAATAATAAGCCACATCTTTTTGAATAAAAATTTGCTCTAAACGCCCGCCTGCCATTCGCTGCAACAGATTTAACTCACTATCACCGTCTTCTCGAATAATGCGTTTTGACCTAAATAGTTTACTGTAACCTGGGTAAAAGTAACCACGCATGGTGCCGATGCGTTTATTGATTAGATCTTTGGGGTTGTTGACCATGATTTTTTTATTGCGGGCGAACAAGACGATATTTTCAGAAACTGAAAATGGGACGGAGTATAAGCTGTGAATGTCGGAATTTTCTCGCCATGCGGGATTAATGCCTGGTTCTATGTCAATTGCCCCTCGCTCAAAGGCGACTAACATTCTTTTTGGCGGAAAATATTTGTAGATAAAAGTGTCATCAGTGTGTTTACCAATGGCTGTGAGTATTTCGCGGTAAATACCTATTTGATGTTGCTGAGGTGGAAATGTCAATGGAGGGTTGCCAGTCAAGTTGAAACCGACAGTCAGTTGCTGTGCACTAATATTAAAGCTAATTGGTACAATTATAAATAAGAGTAGAAATTGTAACCTGAACAGCTGCATCGGTCACCATGAATTAATTAGGCTAGTTATTTGAGCATATGCTAAGTGAGTTGGAACAGCAAAGAGAAATCAATCAAAGCGGTGATTTAGGTCATTAGTTTGCTAAGGTGCCCCGCTGCTCACTCTATTGGTGATTGGGCGGGGCAGGTATGTCATCCCAAAAGCTCCGTGTTGACTATCTCCGTGCACTGGTGCTGCTGTCCATGTCAGCACCGTGTAAGCTGCGTTACTGTTGCTCATCCCAGTCGTCCCATTCTTCAAATTCGTCTAATTCATCACAATGGTGGTCGCGAATACGTTTTCTACGTTCGTCACCGTTGCTGTATTCAATCACTTTGTAACATCGACCTTCTGCTAGTTCTACAAAGGTATCTACTCGGTAAGGGGCGTTATAGTGCACGTTAGTGCTGTAGTTGTAGTTATAACCATGATGATGGCTATGATAAATGTGATGCGTTGGACACCACGGATGGCCGTTGTGGTGGCTGCCGTGTCTGCCGAAAGTGTGATGCACTGCGGCGCCAAATAATAACGCTTTTGCTATGTTGTTGCTGCGGTGACGTCTGTGGCCATGGTGTTTTTTGCTGCGATGGCCATTGTTGTATACGTGCTTGTTGTTATTGTGCTGCTTGTTTTTGCCGTGAGAGCGGTTTTTGTTACCGTGGCTCTTGGCGTTGCCTTTGTGATTATTGGCTCTGTGTGAGGTGTTTTTGTTGCTACCCCTATGATTACTGGCCTTGCTGCCATTGTTGCTTTTGCTGTCATTGACAACAACCTGACGGCTATCTTTTTGCTGTGCTTTGGCCTGACTTGTTACAGGTGCCCCAATCAAAAACACGCTTAAGGCGGTGATGATGACAAGTGATACTGGTTTCATGTTTATTCCTTGGTTTGTGCAACTCTGAGTGCAATATTAACCGCAGTAAACTGAACGGAAGATGAATCGTTATCTAGAAAAATGAAAAAGGGCCAATTAATTTGGCCCATTGGGGGGTTGTTGATGGTTTATTTAGACTTTAAACGAGCCGACAATACCGTGTAAATCTCCTGCTGCGTGATGCAACTCATCCGCTTTATCAGACAGCTCTGAGGCGTGGTTGGCAGTGTTGTCTACCAGCTCTGTGATGGAATGCAGTGATTCGTTAATGCTTTCGGCTACTACTGTTTGCTCTTCGGTGGCGACTGCGATGTGTCCACTTTGTTCTTGTACAGTGGCGATTGAATCGTTGATGGCGCTAAGTGCATTTTGCACTTGTTGGGTTTTGTCTACGCTTAAGGTAGTTTGAGTTTTACCTTTGCTCATTACGGTTTCTGCAGCTTCGGCAATAGAACGCAATTTTTTGACCATAGAGCTGATGTCTTTAGTGGACTCTTGAGTCCGACTGGCCAAAGACCTGACTTCATCGGCGACCACGGCAAAACCTCGGCCTTGTTCTCCCGCACGGGCGGCTTCTATCGCGGCGTTGAGTGCCAATAGGTTAGTTTGCTCTGCAATGCCGTTAATAACGTCGATAACTGAGCCGATGTTTTTCGATTCTTCGCCGAGTCCTGCAACGGTGTCAACTGCTTCATCCATACTGCGGGCCAGATTATTCATTTCGGTCATGGCGTCAGAAGACATTTGATAACCCGAAGAGGTTTGTTGTTCTGCGTCACTTGCCGCTGTGTTGGCTTGTGCTGCGTTTCGAGAGATCTCTTGTACGGTTGCGGCCATTTCGGTAACCGCTGTGGTTACTGTGTCTACCTGCAATTTTTGTTGCTGAATTTCGTCGTTAGTTTCGCTTGATACGTGGCTCAAATGTTTTGACGTATCGCTGACTATCACCGAGTGCTGTGTGGTTTGTTGCAGCAAGCCACGTAATTTCGATATGAAAGTATTGAAGTGATCGGCCAGTTCGCCAACTTCATCGTTACTGTCTACGTCGATTATTTTGGTCAAGTCGCCTTCACCTTCGGCTACATCTTGCATGGCTTGAGAGAGTAAAGTAATGGGGCGGGTCAGTCTATTGGAAACCAATAATATCAGCACTGTAATGAGGCCGATGATCACCAATACGCCAAAAAAAGCGTTTCTTCGGGCGTTAAAGATTGGGCCGTCAATGAGTTCGGCTGGGATCATGATAGCAACGGTCCACTCCATTTCTGGGAAAGTCAGTTTGGCAGGCTGAAACGCGAGATAATAAGGTTGGTCCATGAAAGTGACCTGCTCATAACCTGGAGTATGCTGGCTGGCAAGCTTGGCCATTTGGGCGAATCCGCTGGTTGATTCATGGCTGTCAAAATCTTTGATTGGATGATTTGGCTTGATGGTGGTTTCTTCTATTATGTTGGCGCCATTGCTGTTTTTTTGTATTTCACCATCGCCATCTATTTCGGGGGTCGTGATTTCAAATTTGCCCAATTGACCTTTGTTTGGAAAATGGACTATTTTGGCATCGTTATTTAACAAAAAGGCAAAACCGGCATTTTCATATTGAATGCTGTCAATGAATTTGCCTATTTCTATTAAACTTAAATCAATACCGCCAACCCCAATTAATTTGCCGCTTTTGGTATACATGGGTGATTGAATAACCGAGGAAATATTGCCATTAGAAAAATCAGCAGAAGGTGAACCCACTTTGAATTTTGGGGCTGTTAGGGCAGAGATATACCAGCCACGCTTGGTGGCAAAATAAGGGTCGGCATCAGGGGTAGCTGGCACACCTGTACGGTCGTTTTCGCGGAAATATTCAGAGGTAACATCAGAGGCAAAAAAGGCAGAGACGATGTTGTCATCGATATCACTGACGCGAATAAAGTTGTCGTTGATTATGTCATAACCGGGGTAACCATCGAGTTCAACACCACGCTGGGTGTAGTTTTCAAACCACTTTAGCATCATCGGGTTTTGCACAAAGGTTCGGCTTAATTGGCCATATTTCTCAAAAAAGTTTTGCACTTTAAGTGATTCAGAATAGGTTTGGCTCATGACTTTTGCATGTATGCGATCTTCTGTTCTGCCGCCTGTTACCACCACCAAAACAGCAGCAGCAATGACCAAACATAAAGCAATGGGGCCGCCCACAAAAGTTAGTATCTTTATTCTTAATGTATTGAGCCGCATTGATTGCCTCGTTATTGGTTATTTTGGCTTTAATTAGGCTGCACAAGCAGCCCTTTAATGTAAATTTAATGTTATAAGAAATCAAGGGCCAAGCTCCAGATTACTCAGCGGAGCCATTATTTGCTGCTTAATGCCGCTATTGGACTGTTTTCATTACCATCATTGTAGTAACTTTTTATTTTTTGTTGCACAAACGAATAAAATTATACTGAACATCAATCAGATGCGTTCATTTGTTGATTCTAACATCGGTTTTAAGATAACAAATATCTAACGCGCCGTTACCCTTATGTTTATAAAACTCATGGGCTTTTTTACGACGCTCTGCAAATTTTTGTTTGAATGCTTGGGTATGGGTATTTTCTATTTCGATGTTAAGTTGTTGAGCTTTGGGCAAGTCGGCTGCGATGGTCATTTTAACAATTTTGCTGCGCTGGGTTGGTTCCTCTATCATGCCGCCGTTTTCTTTTTTGCCCCGTTTGATGAGGTTGAGGTGTTCCATGCCGTGTACAACGCGGCCAAAAATAGACATGTTACGGTCAAGGTGACGCGGTGCCTGTCCTATCATTATGGCGAAGTCTGTAGTGCCGCTGTCAGGCGAGTTGCTTCGTGCAAGGTTAACAACGCCGGGGCAGGTTATTAACCATTCTTTGTTTTCTGTTAGGCTTCTGCCCACAGCAAAACCGTCGATAAAACCGGTTTGCTCCGCCAGTAAGTCGGGAGATTGAACCAAAGTAAATGAGGTGGTTTTGTCGATTGTACGTTCAAATTCGGCTTTCATGGTTTTTTTTGCAAGTGCACTTTTGTGTTCATCACTTTCACTTGGGTCACCACCTTGAATAACAAAGCCGTCAATAACGCGGTAAAAGGTCAGTCCATCGTAAAAACCAGAACGTATCAGTTGTTTTATATGGGCAACATTATTTGGGCTAAATTGTTCAGCCAGTTCAAAGATTATACGGCCACTTTGTGTGTCCATGTAAAGCGTGTTTTGCGGTGATAGTGTTCGCCACAGTTGCTCTTTTATGTCGTCTTTGTTGGTATTTTCGGTGGCAAAGGCGGCTTGGTTGGTACATAGAGTTAAAATGAGTACTAGTGAGCTAAGTATTGATTTAGTCATTGTGGTTATGGTCAGGTCGGTGGGAATTAATTTGAAATTAGAATACGTGGAACTTAGAGGTTGGGCAAGTGAATATGTCTTGCGAGATCATGCTATTACGTCTATAAACTCTAGTGCCTCGGCATAATGCAATCATGGCGATGGTTGATCTTGTATTAATACCTCAAATGGAGTTTTAACTGAATGAAAAACCTACAAAAATTACTACTAGTCTGTACGACATTTTTTCTGTGCACCGGCTTTTTTGGTGACGATGACAATAATTTTAAGAGCTCAAAATCTAAGGGTTATGGCCCGATGAAAGTCTCTTTGCCCTATCTTAATTACACCAAATATTATGGTTATGTTGATACCAGTGTGAAACCTGAGGGTAAATACAAAGATAAAGATGCCTACTATTTATATGTCTGGGTACCCGCTGCGGTTGATGAGCTGGGCGTTTCTCTGGTGTCGCCAGCCACTGGCAAACCGGGTAAAAAAGACTTTGTTCATGACTTTTATAAAAAGGGCATGAAAAAAGATAAAAAAGCCTATTTTGACACTTATTTAGTGCTCGACAGATTAAAAGTCACCGATGCCAAAAAAATCAAAGACGGTGGCAAAGTTTTACAAACGTTAACTTACAATGACGACAGCAGTGAATTGCCGAAAAACCCCGGAGGTCGCCATTACAATTCTGTTTTACGTCATGAATCCAAATTAGGCAGCCCAACCAAAGCATTGGTACGAGGCTTGTATCGTATTTCGTTTACGTCTTTTAGAGGCAAAGTGAATGGTTCGTATATGGCCACGTTGGGCAGTAATATACCGGGCATTAAAGTAGCGAATACTTTGGCTGGTTTGCAGAAGTTGGTGAATAAGTAAGTTATTTTCAGCCAAAAAAAAGAGCGTTGTTTATACGCTCTTTTACTTTTTTCTTAAATTCTTAACGTTAATCTAAATTACTAATCGTTTGCAGCTGTTTAAAGTCAGTTAATCCCATAATCACTTTAACAATGCCATCTTGCACCAAGGTTCGCATACCATCTTTAATGCCTTGTTTTGAAATGACTTCTACGGTTTGCGCCGAGTAGATGTTATTCCTGTTTTCTGGCGAGATAGGCAGAATTTCATGAATACCAGCACGGCCTCTATAACCCTTACCACTACAGGCGTCACAACCTACGGCTTTAAACAGTTTTAACTCAGGCCAATCGATTTCTAATTCGTCGATGAACTCTTCGCCATAATGACGTTTGATAAAGTCTATTTCTATTTGGTCTGGTGTGTACTCTTCTTTGCAGTTTTTACACAGTGTTCTAATCAAACGCTGGGCTAAAATGCCAATAACGGCGTCGGCAAAGTTAATGGGATCTAAACCGATATCAAGTAGTCGGGTAATGGTTTCGGGCGCTGAGTTGGTGTGCAAGGTAGATAATACCAAGTGACCTGTCAGTGAGGCTTCTACACCTGCGTGAGCGGTTTCTTTGTCACGCATCTCACCAATGAGAATGATGTCTGGATCTGCTCGTAAAAACGCTCTTAGTGCGGCGGCGAAATTGAGTCCTACCCGGTTGTTCATTTGCACTTGTTGTAATCCGGGTTGGGTGATCTCCACCGGGTCTTCTGCGGTCCATATTTTCTTTTCAACGGTGTTGAGTTTACCTAGCACTGCGTGCAATGTGGTGGTTTTACCCGACCCCGTAGGACCCACAACCAGTATAATACCATGTGGATGTTTTATCATTTCATCGAGCATTGCGTAGTTGATTTTAGACATACACAATTTCTCGTAAGGCATGGCATCGCCAGTTGCCAATATACGCATAACAATGCCTTCACCAAATACCGTCGGTATGGTGGCTACACGAACTTCAATCGGTTTGTTACCGAGTTTGACGGTGAATTTACCATCTTGAGGCAAGCGTTTTTCGGCGATGTCTAATCTAGACATGATTTTTATTCGCGCAGCAGTAGCGGGTTGATGGCTTGACGGTATTTCAATGACTTTTTGACACACGCCATCTACTCGCATTCTTACCTGAGTAGGGCTTTTACCCTTGCCCGGTTCTATGTGTATATCTGATGCATCGATTTGTACGGCGTCATGCAATATTCGGTTAACCAGCTTAACAACCGCTGGTGCTTCTTCGTTGAGGTTATCATCGTCTTTGAGGGTGTCGTCTACCAGCAAATCTTCTTCAATTTCACCGAGAATATCGCCAATTTCACCCATGTTGGCTGCTGTGGGCAGCTGAGCACCCAAATAGCGGTGAATATCTTCTGGTAGACCAACGCAGATACTGTAATCGGTGATGCCAGTGGCAGATTCTATCTCCATCAGCAAATCGCCATTGTTGGGCTGAGCCATCAAAATAATGGGCTCTTCATTCACATCGGCAATGACCACTACGTCGTTTTTTTGCAAGTAATTGACGTTCAGTTTGTCGTTGGCAACGTGAACGTGATACTTTTCTTCTTCGTGTCCTAAGAATGGCACCTGATAATAAACTTCAAGCGATAAACCGATAAGGTCTTTGGCGACTTTAAATTCTTCGCGTAAACGGCGCAATTGCACTTCAAGTGAGCGTTCTTGTTGGAGCACTTCAAGTTGTTCTTTGACTACTGCACCTAAATGATAAAGGTAATCAAATGGTGCTTTGGTACCACCAAGTTCGTATCTGAATTTTTGCGCTAGCAACGACGACATTTCGATGGCTTTACGGGCATCTGATTCGTTAAATACCGTGCCATCTTTACGGTTAATAAACTGAACCACACCCAACAAAACCCCATTGTCTTGAATAGGGACGATTAATACGCTTTTGGTGCGAAAGTTACTGGCTTTGTCGTAACGGGCAGCGAATTTGAGTTTGGGATGAATAGACTTTAACGCTTCGTCGTCGTAGGCGTCTTTTATCAATAAAGGCCTTAGGCTTAAGGCAACATAACCCGACAGTGATTGTGGCCCTATTGGCAAGCGAATTTCTTTTATTTCATCGCCAGATTTAAAACGCGAAACAATATCACGGCTATAACGATTACGCTGATAGATGGTCATGCGCTGGGCATCAAACAGGGTTAATATTTCGGTTTCGAGTGTGGGCAGTACGTCAGCAAAACGGTGGCTGTCGTGGATTTTTTTAAACAGGTGTAGTAGTTGTTGGTAAAATTCCATAATTTGGGGCTGACTCTTTTTTACAAAGTTAAATCTTAATTTGGCCATAAAAGCCATTACATAGGCTGTTCAAAGCAATGAAATGACTGTTTATATGTAATATCTTTGATTCTAGCCGATTTTGAAAAAATTGACCCGACAAATTAGAATCCCTTTTCGAATAATTGAAGCTAATATTATAAAATTACTATAGTTTTCGTATTTTCTTATCGCAGATAAAGGAGTGTTTATGAGTCTCTACCAAGCCCCCGTTGATGATATGCAGTTTGTATTGTTTGACGTTTTTAAAGCCCCTGAGTTCTGGCAGAGCAACGCCAAGCTGTCTCAATTGATTGACCCTGAAACCGCGGCGGCAATCATTGAAGAAAGCGCAAAAATTACCGCAACCACCATCGCCCCCAATTCTCGTGAAGCCGATGAACAAGGCGTTACATTCGATAATGGCGTAGTGACCACGCCCGCAAGTTACAAACAATCGTACAATGTTATCGCTGAAGGTGGCTGGGCTGGGTTAACTGGCGACTCGCAAGCTGGTGGCATGGGTATGCCCAAATCGCTTGGCGTGGCGTTTGACGAAATGATGTGCTCTGCCGATTTGTCATTTTCGTTGTATGTTGGCCTAACTAGCGCCGCAGCACTTACGCTGTCGTCTCATGGCAGCGATGAACTTAAAGCTACTTATTTATCGAACCTCTATTCAGGCCTGTGGTCGGGCACAATGTGCCTGACCGAATCTCATGCCGGTACCGACCTTGGGCTAATTCACACCAAAGCCAACCCAAATGATGATGGCAGCTATAACGTGACTGGCACAAAGATTTTTATTACCGCTGGTGAGCATGATTTGACTGAAAATATCATTCATTTGGTATTGGCCAAATTGCCCGATGCGCCCGCTGGTACGCGAGGTATTTCGTTGTTTTTGGTGCCTAAATTCCATGTCGACGAACAAGGCAACTTAGGCGAGCGCAATAGCGTGGCATGTGGTTCTGTAGAGCATAAAATGGGGATTAACGCCTCAGCGACTTGCGTGATGAATTTTGACGGCGCTAAAGGTTACATGATTGGTGAGCCAAACAGAGGTTTGGCCTGTATGTTCACTATGATGAACTACGAACGTTTGTCGATGGGCAGTCAGGGCCTTGGTTGTGCTGAACGCTCTTATCAAAATGCACTAGCCTATGCCAAAGACCGCTTGCAAGGCAAAGGTTTGGGTAGCAAGAACGACAAACCAGATTCGATTATGGTCCATGCTGATGTTCGCCGTATGCTGTTGAATATGAAGTCTTTAATTGAAGCGGGTAGAGCGTTTAATACTTACGTTGCTGTTAATCTAGATAAGGCCGCGTATGCCGACAATGACGATGATAAAAAGCGTTTTGGCACGATGGCAGCGATGTTGACACCTATTGCCAAGGCTTTTGTCACCGACATGGGATTAGATATTTGTGTTACCGGACAACAAATTTTTGGCGGGCACGGTTTTATTCGTGAATGGGGGCAAGAGCAGTTGGTACGCGATGTTCGAATTTCGCAAATTTATGAAGGCACCAACGGCATCCAAGCACTGGATTTAATTGGTCGCAAAATAATGGGCGACAAAGGTAAGACGGCGACAGCACTGTTTGATGAAATAGATGCTTTTATTAAAAGCTTTGGTGAAGAAGATGTATCGCAAGGATTAGCGGGTATGCTGGGCGAGAAGGTGATCATGATGCGGATTGTCACTGACATGTTGATTGAAAAAATCATGGATAGGCCAGATGATGCTGGTGGCGCATCGGTGGAATACCTGCACATGATGGGTTACCTGTTATACGGTTATATGTGGCTGAAAATAATCAAGGCCGCTTATGAAAAAGACGAGGCACTTTATGAAAATAAGATGAAGACTGCTGAGTTTTACTTTTTCAAGGTAATGTGCCGAATACACTCGCTTAAACGCTCGGTGTTGGCTGGGTCTCGGATGCTTTATTTGCATGATGTTGATGGTTTTTGATCGGATTGGCAATGGCTAGTGTTGGCTGGTAATAACCGATGGGTTACGGCTCGTACCTCGCCTAACCCATCCTCCGTATGGTGCCCATTCAAGGTGATGGGAAATCCCTTCTTGGCATATGACATGATATTCCTCATCCTGGAGGATGGGTTAGGCGATAAGCGAAGCAAGCCGTAACCCATCGGTTACTACGCCCTATGTCTAACCTGAATACCCCACCGTTAAACCTTAAAAGTCCCCACAGAATCATTAAGCTCACTGGCAAGGTGACCAACTTGATTGGCGTAAGCCAGTGTTGATTGGGACTTTTTGGCATTCATATCGGCAATGACTACTACGTCTCGTACATCCCCTTTAATTTGCTCGCTTTGTGCTAATTGCTGTTCGGCTGCGTTGGCGATTTCGGCGCTCATACCGTGCATTTTGTTGATGGCTTGGTTGATTAATGCCATTGATTGGGTCAGCTCGTCGGTGTATTTAACACATTCGCTGGCTTGCTGCCGACCTTTTGAGATGTCTTCTACTGCTGTATTGGTTTGGCTTTGTAAATTTTGGATCATTGATTGAATTTCAGCGGTCGATTGCTGTGTTCGACCAGCAAGAGAGCGAACTTCGTCGGCAACTACGGCGAAACCCCGGCCTTGTTCGCCTGCTCTGGCGGCCTCAATGGCTGCGTTTAAGGCCAATAAATTGGTTTGTTCGGCAATGCCTTTAATCGTTTCAAGAATGCCGCCGATGTTGTTTGATTCAACTTGTAGTTGGTCGATAACGCCTGTTGTTTCTTCCAATTGTTTTTCTAATTCGCTGATACGATTGTTATTGGCTTGAGCAATATTGTCGACCTGTTGACTTTGGTCTAATGCTTGGAGCATTTCGTTGGCGGCTGTATTGGCTTGCTGAGTGACATAATTAACGCTCTTATTCATTTCATCGGTGATGTTGGTTACATGAGCAACCTTGGTTTTTTGTTGTTGTCCAAAATCTGACATTTGGCCGATTGCATTGGTCGAATCCTCAGCGGCCACGCTCAGCTTAGCGGCATTTTCGACTATCCCTTGAATTAGCTCGGTTAAGTCTTCGGCCAGTTCGTTGATGTTTTTAGATAGCAAGCCAAATTCATCCTCACTGCGACAATCGAGTTTACGAGATAAGTCACCTTGGGCCATGTGCCCGAGTATTTTGTTAATGCCTTCGAGTGGGTTGAGCATCGAACGGGTGGTTACGAATGCTGATGCAATGGCTAATCCGCCCAAAATGAACATCATTCGTACTGCCCAGCTTGAACTATTGTCCAGTAGTTCGAGTGTATCGCGTTGTAAGTTATTGAACTGTTCAGTGGATTTTTTCAGTAATTCGTCGATATGATTTGATGCCATGTTGACCGCACTTTCTGCTGTGCTGAGCTGGGTTCTGGCGATATTCAACTGTGCTAATTGGGTCATTTTTAATGTTAAAAGGTTATTGGGACCGGTTAGTAGGGTGACACCTTTGGCGTATTCGGCTAAAAATTGGTCCATCAATCCGTTGGTATTGACATCAAGGGCGAGTTTTTTAAGGTAGTCAATTTGTGTATCTAGGTTACTGACAGTAAATTCAACCGTTTCTTTGCTGTTTTGTACTTCGCGAGAGTCGTTTGCCCCGGC
>CALKGI010000073.1 GCA_938085045.1 uncultured Alteromonadaceae bacterium | reverse complement strand
CTTTTCAATTTCTTTTTGTTGAACGGGATCAACAACCACTTGTTTGCTTGGTTGTTCAGTCAACGTGGGTTGTTCATTAGGCTGTTGTGTTGGTGGTAATTCGGTAGAGGTTGCAAAGAAAGAGGTGGATAAAATAGCGGCAACTACATACTTTTTGATGATCATTTCGATACCCTGATTTGATAATGGAGGAATTGCGATGCTGCACTCATCCTTAAAATGCAGCATCGAATTGTTCCCAATAGATACCTGATGGGGGTCTCTATATGGGCAGTTGGTTGGTAAACAACTGAGCCATGAATATGGCGAAATAATTCATCGAAGTTAAATTCTAAATACGTTGGAAGCTATTCTATTTTGTTGGAATAAATGGTATGTATATGATTTTTAATAAAAAAGTGAAGTTTTACGCAAACGGGATCAATCGAAGCTGATATCGCTGTCGATGATGTCCATTTGGCCTTGTTTCTGGGCGATGTAAAAAATGGTTTCGTCTGAGACTGAAATTTGGCCAAAAAGATGTCCGGGCATTTTGACGGCCTCGGCAGTCGACAAATCAACTTTCAGTAATTCGCGGGTTTTAGTGGCGACAAACAAGTAGTTTTTGGACAGCGCCAGACTATCGGGCAATAATGGGCTGATATTGCTAACAATGGCTGTATCGCTTTCGAGTGTGAATAGACGAACACTGTCGTTTGTTGATGGTACATAGACAATGCCGCTTTGGTGATATATTCCGTATTTGGCTTTGTTGATCACTATGCCTGTGGGTTCAAATGCTTCGGCTTTTGAGTTTTTGGTGAGAAAATACTCTTCAACTTTGTCATCTTCAACCTCGCTGCTTTTGATGCGCGACAACAGTAATCGTTCACCATTAGCCTTGAAACTGGGAAACAACAACGAAGGAAAATGTTTGAGCTTGGTGAGTCCACGATTGGTTCTATGGTAGATGGATGTGCCACTTTTATAAGCGATAGCAACCCATTTTTTATCTCTTGACGCGGTAAACCCGACTATTTTCGGGTCGGTATTAAAGTTGGTCAACTGGTAGCGCGTATTGTCGTGGTATGAATAAATCTGTTTGATACCAGATTCGCGGGAAATAAACATGACTTCGTTTTCAATCGAAAAAGGGTACCTTAATTGTGAATTAGAGGCAATTATTTCCTCACTGGTGCCAGTTTTTATCGAATAGGAATGGATTTGGCTTTTGTAATATTCACCAGAGATAAACGACAGTTTGTTCTGTTCGCGGTTTACCACTGGGTTACCGATGGGTTTGAGCGGATTGGGGTAAACAAGCGACACATTGTCGCTTGATGCGCCCAGTTCGAATGATTTGAGTTGGTTGTCGAGATCTTTAAAAATTAGGGTGTCGTTGATGATACCGATGGCCAATAGGATATCATCAATCGTTTTTATCAGCGTTTTTTGCTTATCGGTGTCAACCTGATAGATGTTGGTTTTGGTGTATTGCTCGCCGTCTAGCGCTATCATATCACCGCTTTTGGCATTAATGGTGATGTTGTAATAACCGGATCCAAAGTAGTCTTTGTCGTCAATTTCAAGATAAGTACTTCGTTTTCCAGTTTGTAAGTCGACCTGATAAATGCCCAAAGGCAAACTTGGCGCTTTTTGGTCGGTAAAATATAAAACGGTGTCGCTGGCCCAAGCGATACTTGAGTAAAAGTTAAATTGACTACAATTGGCCACAGCTTTGTCACTGCGTATTTTATTGTAGTTGCCGTCAAACTCGATTACTCGAATTTGGCAGTCGCTGGCTGTTCTTCTTTGGTAGGCTAGCTTTTTGCTGGTTGGTGAAAATGACGGCGATCTGTCATCTTCACCATCGCCCAAAGGGTGAAAGTTAATGTCAGCTTCGGTTTTGAGCAAAATTTTGGAGAGGCCACTTTCGGTTAAATGCACGAAAGCTAAAGCATCGCCATTTGTGGAATAATTGGGTTGAATTGATACACCAGACAAACTGGTGAGCTGGACAATACTTCTAATTAATACTTTTTTTTCAGTTAAAAATAGATTGTAGGCACCAATCATAATCAGGGTCAAAGATACCGTCACTATGGTGTTGACCAAAATTTTGATGCGGGTATCGCGCCTTACGTGGTTTTTTTGTGCTTCGCCAAGGGCTTTTTGTTGTGCTTGTTGCTGCTTTTTCTGGGCTTCGACGCTAACCAATTCAACCGAACACGACACTTTGTAACCTAAGTGTTCTTCAGTGACTAACCAACTTTCATCGATGTCGATTTTGGCCAGTTGTTTGCGAATAATGGATATATATTTGGTCGCTTGTGCTGATTTATTTTGAATATCATAGCTGGGTACATTTTGCCAGATACCGTTGGCTATTTGGCCCCGGGTCATGTATTGACCTGTTTTTTTCAAAATGCACAGTAGGGTTTTGACTTCCATCGGTCTTAGCTTGATGGTTTTGTCACCCCGCTTGAGCTTCATGTCTTGGGGTTCGAAATGAAATTCGATATTGTCGTCAATGAGATAATATGATTGTTCGTTCATTTCAAGCCCCCTTTGATTATAGTGGTTGAATCAACCTCTTAAAAAAGTCATGCTCAAAATATCCTTATATACCCCTTGAACAGCTTTAAAAGGTACGAAATATGACACGTTCGGCTATTGTATCAGTGAATTTACTGTTTGAGGACTGTAAATGATGACTATATGATCTGGATGGTTAAAAAACAGCACTCTTGCAGGCGCCTAGAACAGTTATGTCAGTGATTTGACACAATTAGTTGTCTATTTTGGCCAAGTTATTGCATTGTGTTTTGGTAATATGGAGTTGTATAATCGAGCGTTAAGATGTTTGGTGGGTAGGCTGCGTGATAATTTATAGATTTTTTGAAATTTTTTCAAATTTTTGGGTGAGCAAAGATGACTGATGTTGATTTGGATCTTGACGTAGATCTCGGTGGCGGCGCTTCGACCGGCGGTTTTGATGTTGAAAAGCTCGATGGAGTAGAAAAAGCAGCGATTTTGTTGTTGAGTTTAAAAGAAGAAGATGCCGCCCAGATTTTAAAGCACCTAGAACCAAAACAGGTGCAAAAAGTGGGTTTGGCGATGGCTGGGCTTGGCGATCTTAATCAGGCCAAAATAGGGGCCGTGCATCAGCTGTTCATCGATCAGATTCAAAACTTCAGTACCATCGGCTTCCAGTCTGAGCACTTTATCAAGAACGCCTTAACGGCGGCATTGGGTGAAGACAAGGCCACCAATATTCTTGAACAGATTGTAATGTCTAGTGGCGCTAAGGGTTTGGATTCACTCAAGTGGATGGATTCGAAGCAGGTTGCCAACATTATTCGTAATGAACATCCGCAGATTCAAACCATTGTATTGTCTTATCTTGACCCAGACCAGTCAGCCGAAATCGTCGCTCAGTTCCCTGAAAAAGTCAGACTTGACTTGTTAATGCGTATTGCCAACCTTGAAGAAGTACAACCGGCGGCATTGCAAGAATTGAACGAAATTATGGAGAAACAGTTTGCGGGTCAAGCGGGTGCCCAAGCCTCGAAGATGGGTGGTCTCAAGGCCGCAGCCGACATCATGAACTACCTAGATACCAACATCGAAGGTCAGCTGATGGATTCAATACGAGAGCACGACGAAGAAATGTCACAACAAATTCAAGACTTGATGTTTGTTTTCGACAACTTATTAGATGTGGACGACCGAGGCATTCAGGCCATTTTACGCGATGTGCAGCAAGATGTGCTGATGCGGGCGATTAAAGGCGCCGATGATTCGCTTAAAGAAAAAATGCTGGCCAATATGTCAAAACGTGCAGCCGATATGCTCCGTGATGACCTTGAAGCCATGGGGCCTGTTAGGGTTAGTGAAGTGGAAGCGGCGCAAAAAGAAATGCTCTCAGTTGCGCGCAGATTGGCCGACGCCGGTGAAATCATGCTGGGCGGCGGCGGCGGTGATGACTTCTTATAAGTCGTTGCTTATAACCCCTTAATCATTGATTTGGCGTTATCGTTATTCGGATTTAACGCCAACGATTTTAAATAATTCTTTTTCGCCAGTTTGTCATTGCCAGCCATTAAATAGGCTTCGCCTAGGCTGTCAAAGGCATTAAAAGAGTCAGGAAACTTTAAGGTATTAAAGCTAAAGACCAATACCGCCATATCTGGGTTAGATTGTTGCTGTAAAAAACTATAACCGAGCAGGTTCACTTCATTTTCTCCACCCAAACCGTTATCTATCGCTTTTGCAATGGCTTTGTTGATTAAGCTTTGCGCTTGGTTTGCTTGCTTGTCTTTAACCAAACGTTCGGCTTTGGCCAATTGCTTGTCTAATTCGGCAATATTGTTAATTTGTTTATCTAGCTTTTTTTGGCGAAATTGCTCAGCGGCGACTTTGGCCAACTCAAGTGCTTTGTCTAATGCTTGTGATTCATCTACTGCAACCTCAGGTTTAACGCCAACGCCTTCCCAGTTGGTGCCAGTTACCGGATTGATAGCCATACCCGTGGGCATGTTGATATTAAAATGATTATTTACAGGCATTCTACCGCCGGGGTTAGCGCCGCCGCCTGTGGTTTCGCCTACTAAAGTGGCGCGTTTGCGGGTTTGCATATTGTACGAGAACTCTTCGGCACCCGAGAAGGTATAGTCGCTGGTTAACACGTAAAGTGGTACCTCTGGGCGGCGTTTGCCGGGAATTTCATCCAGAGTCCAAAATTCTTCTGTTCGGTCACCTTGGCGCCAATACAAAGAGTTGAGGTGGGTTTTTTCGCCAAAAAAGTAGCTACAAATGAATCGAACCGTATCTGGTGAGCCACCACCGTTTTTACGCAAATCGATGATCATTGCATCAGTATCTTCTAGGTAAGCCAGTGCGGTTGCCGCTTTTTGCTTTGCGGCGTCGCTGCCACCAAACATGCGAAAATCGATATAACCAACGTTACCATCAAGCACTTCTACCTTTTGATGGCCATTGTTGCGATGTCGATTTTGCTGTTGATGACGAAACAAATCCACCAACGGGCTTTCAGGTGCTGTATTGGCTGACGCACCGCTTGGCGCAGGTCTTGGATGTTGCACACGAATACGCATATGTTTGTCGTGGTTGATGCTTTGAACGTCTTCAGTTAGTTTGGCTGCGAATGCTTCACCTTGATTGATATCGTCGTAAGCACCATTTTTAAGTTGTTTTTGGATGTGCGCGGCTGTTTTTCTGGCCACTTCCTCAGAAACGTAATTGTTGATCATCAAAGTTGAGATTTTTTCGACCACCGCCTGACGTTCTTTGGCATCAACGATGATTGGAGACTGTTCAGCCAGTGTTTGGTGGCAGAACAATCCGAGTGTGAGTAACAGCGCTAGCGGTTTAAACATGGATATTTTCCCTTGGTTGTTTGATACAACTATCATCAATCAATGAATAAACGACTGCAACTAATTAATGGTAAGGGCACAGACTAAAACGCAACAAAACGTGAATGTGATTGAAAAATGGCTTAATAAAAAGCAAAAAAAACCAGCGAAAATTCGCTGGTTTTTTTGTTTGGATTTATACTGGGAATTTACATCCAGTCATCGCCACCAACAAGGATGTCATCGTCATCAGATTCGATGTTTGAACCGCCCAATGGGCCAGCTGTTAGGTTAGTGCGAAATGTAGTCGTGCTTTTTACTAAAGAATCTGTGTCAGTTTCTAGTGCTGTGTTTTGTGTATTGGTGTTCATATGGTGCTCCAGTAAATTAAATTATCCAAAAAATTAAATGTTAGCAAGCTGTGCTTACATTATATCGTCGCCGCCTGATTCAATATCATCGCCACCTGATTCAATGCCTTGAGGGCCAGGTAATGGACCTGCTGTTAAGTTGGTGCGAAACGATTTTGCGTTGCTTTTAATCAGGGTCTCTACGTTTGTTTCAAAGGTTGTGTTTTGTGTTTTTACATTGCTCATAAGAGTCTCCGATAAATTGTTGCTGTTCAAAAGTTGAGCTAAGGTACCATGGCATTTTGAGCAAAACAACCCCAACAAAAATCGATAAAAAAGCCTTATTTCCTTTATAAGGAGGGATGGCAATTTTTGACCTTTGATTGATATGAACAAGGGTTTTTTGGCCGAAAAACGACCTTAAATTGATTAAATAAAAAAGTTTAATTAGAGGACATATAATGTAAATATGAGGTTTTAAGCCGTATTTGGTGGTTTATTGAGCGCTTTTGACGGTTTTACTGTGAAAGCAGAGGCTACTTTAAGGCATTACTCTACAGACTTTACATGAAGGCTGATGGGGAGGTGTTCGGCATAATGATTGAAGTCTTTGTCGAAAGTATAGATGCTCCATTTAAGCCTGCGAGCAACGGCGCAGATCAAAAAATCAATGTGCGACCCTTGAATACCTTTTTGACGGCATTGGTTAGAGAAAGTGGCAGCACGAATAAAATCTTCATCAAGTATTGGGGCATTGGGGAAAAAGTTTAGTTTGTCTTTGAGTTGTTCGAATTGGCGGTTATCGGAGTAGCCTGATAACACCTCTTGTCGAATGGGGCCGATGATTTTGGCTTTCTCGGCATAAATGAGTGAAGCCAATTCATCGGCTACTGCACTGTCTCTTGGCGATTTGCCGCGCAAAGCTAATGACCAAATACAGGTGTCGACCAGAACGCCAATCACTGACGGCCAGTCTTATAGTCGTAATCATCGTCACACGGTAGTGTGCCAAAGAGTTCGATGATCTCCCGCTGTTTGTGTTTTTCAATAAACGCTTTAAGCGCCGCATTGACGGTGTCTTTTTTGCTTTTAAAGCCACCGACTTGCAACGCAAGATTTAACAACTCGTCATCTAAAGCTAGATTTGTCGCCATCTTAAACCTCCTTACACTTTTCTCTACACATCAGTTCACACATGTCTAGTATAGTGGTTAGGAGCGATTGTTCAAGTATCACTCAACCAAAAAATACTCATTAAGCAGCGATTCTTTCTCATTATATCTAAGCGGCGAGCCATCAAGTTTGGTGACTTTGGCGCCTGCCGCTTCAGCCACACATTGCCCTGCGCCGGTATCCCATTCGCTGGTTAAGCCCAAGCGCGGATAGATGTCTGCTAGACCTTCGGCGACTAAACAAAAC
>CALKGI010000072.1 GCA_938085045.1 uncultured Alteromonadaceae bacterium | reverse complement strand
ACCGCTGATGGGCGAGACACTTTATCTGAATCTAAGAAATCTACTAAGTAAGCCAATTTTTGTGAATTTGCATCGATGATGAGTTTTACGTTAATGTTTTCAATTTTGTCGGCACCAAATTTAACTTTTAATGCGTTTACTGCGTGACCGGCAGAGATGTCTGGTTTTGTATCCATGCCAGCGTAGTTTGATACGTTGCCCATGGCTGAGAAGATTTTACCATTACCGTTTTGTTCGCTAACAATGTGCTCGCCCCAAATTGGCACGCCTTTATAAGAAAGGGTCATTTTGGTCTTTTTGTTGCCACCGATAACATCAAACTCAGTCTGCTCAGTTAAAGAGTGATTTGAGTCTAAACCAAAAGCGTGTGCTACACCGTTGTTGCCTTGAACTGACACCGCTTTACTCACTGCTGCTGAAGCAGGTGCGATGGTGAATGCCAACAAACTACTGATTAACAATGCTTTTGATTTGTTCATAAATTTTATCTACCTTCAATTTGTTTAGTTTATGTTTTATATAGCTTTTTTCGTTTTTTGTTTAGCTCTTTGGCTAAAATCTGAACGTATTATATAACCCTGTTAACATATTGCAACCCCTCGTTTAATATTAATTCACAATTAATAGATAAGTATTTGATTTGAAAGTAATTTATAAATTGAATTAATTTTGAGCGGTGGGTAGATTTGTTAACAAAGAGTGGTTTTGGGGGTAATTTGGTGGTTTCGCCGGGGTGGTTGTTAACAAGTTAACTGTGAGAAATGGTGGGTTTGGGTGATTTTTACGTTTAAGGTGATGAAACGAGGTGGCTGTAGGAGGATGGAAACCTCTACCGGCTGGGGTCAGTGCAGAAACAAGTTCTGTGGACAGCTTGCCTGTCCCTGCACTTGTTTTGCTTTGACCCCTGTTGCGGAGCCTCCGTACCTCCAGCTCTTATCGAAGGGATCTTTTTAACTACTAGGATTCGGCGGAGGCTGGTGGAATTGGGGTGGGGATTTGAAAGGGGCTGGAGGTACGGAGGCTAGCAAGGGGGTCAAAGCATTTGATTATGTCGAACAAAAAAGGTTTTTGTTCGACATAATCAAAAGCATTGACCCCAGCTGGTGGTATTGGCGTGGGGCTTCGTTAGAGACTGGTGGTGGCATTGGCCCCATTCCCCACCACCAAATTTTAAACAAAAAAAAACCCCGCATTGCGAGGCTTTTCGTAGGCGGAGGATTTATCCCCGCTTATTTAATCTTTTCAGATTAGCAATTACTGACAGCTAACACCAACCGCAGCAAAAGCAGCAGTAACGTCAGATGCATTCAAACCCATGTCGCTTGCAGCTGATTCAACACCACATGCACCAGAGTTATAAGTCGCGTTAGCAGTCCAGTACAAATCGTTGGCACGAAGCATTACGCCAAATGCAGATTGTACAGACCAACCGTTAGTCGTTGCCAACAAGTAGAATGCTTTGTTGTATACGCCTGAGCTGTAATGTACATCCATGCCTGAAGCATAATCTGAAGCGTGACCAATTGAACGACCATCTTTTGTTGGGTCATCCATATAACGCAATGCGCCAGGACCTTTAAAGATTTGCTCACCAACCATCCAATCGTTTGAACCGTTCATGTAGCTCTCTGCAGCTTCACCAGCCATATCAGAGAAAGCTTCGTTCATGCCGCCAGATTGGTCAGCATAAACCAAACCTGAACGCTGTTCAGTAACACCGTGGCTTACTTCGTGTGCAGATACGTCAAGGCTAACTAATGGGTGGAAAGTTGTCGCGCCGTCACCGAAAGACATTGCAGTACCATCCCAAAAAGCGTTTTCGTAGTTGCGGCCATAATGTACACGCATTTCAAGCTTTTGAGTCAAAGGTGTTACGCCGGACCAGTCGCCGAACATGTCAAAAATAACGTTACCAAAAGCGTGTGCATCGTTCAGTGGAGAGTATGCACCATTAACTGCTTGATAAGTGTTTTCAGGACAAGTGAACTGGAACAAAGAACCACGACGAGTCGAGTTGCCCATATCAGTTGTGATTACGTTTTCGCTTTCCATGTAACAGTTACCAGAAGTATCAGCGCTAACGTTCAAAGCTGCGAAATCAGTACCATAGTAGTATTGACCCGTCTTTTCGTTGCCACCTGGGCCTGTTGCTTGTGCTGGAGTAGTTGAACCACCGTTACCGCCACCTGGCTTGCCGCCGCCATTTCCGCTTGGCTTGCCTTTGTGAGTGATGCCGTTAACTGCGTTGATGATGTCGCCGTTATGAGCGTTTACCAAACCTGTAGGACGAACCAAGTCGCCGTCAGTTGATAAGAAATCTAATTTGTAAGCCAATTGGCCAGACTGGGCGTCAACAACCAAATTGATGTTTAAGTTAGTGAACTGGTTTACGTTGAATTTTTCTTTAAGTACTTTAACTGCGTGTGCTTTTGAAATTTTAGCTTGAGTGTCTAAACCAGCGAAAGTTCTAACGTGACCACGTGCAGAGAACATTTCGTTTTTAGCATTCTTTTCGCCAACTACGTGCATGCCGTAGACAGGGATGCCTTTGTAGGCAAAAGTGATTTTTGATTTTTTGTTGCCACCGACAACGTCGAATTCTGTTTGCTCTGCGGTTGCTGAATAGTTGCTATCCAAACCGAAAGCGTGTGCAACGCCTTGTGCTTTATTGATATTGACACTGTGGTTAACGGCCGCTGAAACTGGAGCGATTGTGAAGGCTAAAAGGCTGCTAACTAATAAGGCTTTGGCTTTAATCATTGTATGGAATTTTCCTATCTTCAATTTGAATTTATCATTATGTGCTGTAAATAGCGTTGTAGAAACTTCCTGCTGTACTTCGTATTAATGAAGCATGTCGCTAAAAGTTGGAGGTATTTTACAGTTAAGACGCAACATTGCAACCAATATTTTATAACAAGTTAACATTTGCAGCATAAAACACTGTTTTATAAAGGAAAATAAAATTAACATTTGAGTTACAATTGATCGGCTTTGTCTATTAGAGCTCTATTTACACGCTTACCAGTCGTTGGTCATTCATATTTTTGATGGCTATCTGTAGGGTCTGTTGATCTTTGGAGTTGATTTTTGCAGCGAGTTGTTTGTTCTTTATACAAGGCAGAGGTGATGCAGTGTGGTTGTTCCACATAAATCAGCGATAACGCTGTAGAAAGGACAAACAAACGCTGCCCTTCGGGTTCGTTTCAAAGCGCTTTACTCTTTGTTGCCCGTTATTTGCTTAGATGACTAGGCATCATAACGGCCGCCGCGATTAAAGCGCTTTGAAATCAAACAAAATTCCAACTCGAAAGATCAACAGACCCTAATAACGACTATATTTAAATGACTCGCACACATCACCCACAAGCCACTAAGGCAATTATGCTCAAAGACAATTTTAAGTTACAACTGGGTTTGTCATTTTTTAGCATTGGTTTAACTTTTGTTATCGCGCTTTTCTTTATAACAGATGAAATTGACCACTTAAATCACTCGACCACCTCGGTAGAAGAATTAAGGCTACCCACTGCGCAAGCTTCACAACGACTAACCAATGGCATTAACCAATCGTTGGCTGCGCTGCGTGGTTGGATGATATTAGCAGACCCACAATACAAACAAGACCGTCAAAACACTTGGAATAATGTCATTAACCCAGCATTAATTTCGCTCAAAGAATTGTCTGGGCAATGGACCAATCCAGAAAATGTATTGCGACTTAACAATATCATCAGCCAAATTGACGATTTTAAGCAAAGCCAACTTAAGATTGAAAATATTGCTCATACCCTCGACGCCACACCTGCAACAAAAATGCTGGTACAACAAGCCTCGCCCATCGCCAATTTACTAGCACAACATATAACTCAATTGATTGCCCAAGAAGCCAAACTTGAGGCTTCTACCCAGCGTAAACAATTATTAAAGGCAATGGCCGATTTTCGTGGCAGCTTAGGGTTGGGTCTGGCCGATATTCGGCTTTACTTAATCTCTGGCGACAAGTCACTGCAACAAAGTTTTAGCCAACGCTGGATGACAAATACCATCAGCCATAACTATCTTTTGGCCAATCTTCACTTGATGAGCACCAAACAAAAAGACACTTTCAAATCATTATCAACAGCCCGCTCTAAATTTGCCTCTTTGCCCTACAAAATGTTTGCCATCCGCGAAGATGACAAACACAATCTTGCCCAATACTATTTGGCCACTCGTGCAGCACCAATGGCCAAAAGCATTTTGTCTCACCTAGTTAATATGAGCAGTAACCAACAAACGTTGTTGCTTGATGACTTTCAAGAACATAAACAAGCCGTTGAGGAATTAACGCTCTCAACCGGTTTAACCATTGGTATTGGCATATTGATTGTATTTGTTATGGCGGTAACTTCACTTAAAGCCATGGCCAGAATGAAAGAGCGACTTGAGCAGGTTAATCAAAACTTAACGGAGCAAAACTGGAATAGAACCCAAATTGCCAAACTAAACGAATTAACTCAAGGGTCGACAGACTTGAAGTCATTAGGCGATAAAATGATCACCATTTTGTCTGAAATGGTCAAAGCGGGTTATGGTTTAATTTATGTCAAAGATACTGAACAGACTCAACACCAAGCCTCTTTGTCATTACTGGGTGGCTACGCAGTCATCGCAGACAATTGCACCAATACCATTTTGGTTGGCGATGGTTTGGTGGGGCAATGCGCGAAACAGAAAAAAATAATTCAACTCAATCAAGTACCCGAGCAGTATTACAAAATTAACTCTGCCATGGGTGAACAACAACCCGCCACCTTATTTGTATTGCCAATATTATTTGAAAATCGCTTGATGGGCGTCATTGAATTAGCCTGTTTTGAACCGGTAACCGAGTTACAGCAACAAATGCTAAACCGGGCAGCAGACAACATAGGTGTGGTGATCAACAATATTCACAATATTGAACAAATGACGCTGCTACTAGAACAAACCCAGATTCAATCTAAAACACTGGCCAAACAAAGCAGTGCCTTGCAACAATCGAATACCGAACTTGAACAATCGAATATCTACAAATCAGAATTTCTTGCCACCATGAGCCACGAGATACGCACACCAATGAATGGCGTGTTAGGCATGTTGGGATTGCTGTCTAGGTCTGGACTAAATAGTGAGCAACTAGAAAAAGCCCAAATAGCCCAAAGCAGTGCCGAATCTTTGTTGGTGATCATTAACGATATATTGGATTTTTCTAAAGTCGATGCCGGCAAGCTGACATTAGAGATTTTAGATTTTGATTTGCGTAAAATGCTTGACGATTTCTCTCATACCATGGCCACCAAGGCGCAAGAAAAAGGTTTGGCGTTTATATTAGATGTTTCGGGCATTGAGGTGTCTCAGGTGAGTGGTGATCTGAGCCGAATTCGTCAGATATTAACCAATATTGTGTCCAACGCCATCAAATTCACCAGCCAAGGCGAAATTGTCATAACAGCCTCTTTGCAAACGAGTCAAACAGCACATGTTTTTAACTGTTCTGTTAGTGATACCGGTATTGGTATTACCCCTGCTCGCCAAACACATATGTTTGATGCCTTTGAACAAGCCGATGCCTCAACCACTAGAGAATATGGCGGCACGGGATTAGGGTTATCTATTGCCAAACAATTGTGTTCTTTAATGGGAGGAGATATTGGCGTTGAAACACCCAGTAATGGTGGCAGTCTCTTTAAGTTTTCAGTGTCATTAGAGCCGGGAAAATCACTGGAGTTGATCAAACCCCAGCTATATCGTCAGCCTTTGAATATCATGGTGGTTGATCAAAACACCACAGCTCGAAAAGTGCTATGTCATCAGCTTGAATTGTGGGGCGCCAAGGTGACTGAAATAAAAGATGCCTCAACAGCGATGACCCAGCTTTCACTGCAAAAGAAAAATAGCCCAGATATTATTTTTATCGATGCCCATCAATCAAGTGATGCACTGGTTGAACATGTTCGTCAGTTACCAGAGTATGACTTAACCACATTAATTATGATGACAACGATATCGCATACTCACAAAAAAGCAGACGCCACAGGACTGAATCGATATGTCAGCCTTAACAAACCGCTGACCACTAGTGCTTTGCTTAACATTCTTAATGGCACTATCGGTCAAACGGTATCAGAGAATCTTGACGAAAATAACGCTCAAGGTGTTGTGCTGCCAAAGTGGCCAGCTGACACGCGTTTGCTGTTAGTCGAAGACAACATAATCAACCAGACAGTCGTTGAAGGTGTGCTTAGTGAGGTGGGGTTATCAGTAGATGTGGTATGCAACGGAGAAGAAGCCCTGCAAATGCTGAAAATGGCGCTTGAAAAAGACCACTACAGCCTAATAATAATGGATTGCCAAATGCCTGTCATGGATGGTTATGTTGCAACCCAACTGATTCGCCAAGGCGAAGCTGGCGAATGTTATAAAGATATTCCCATTATCGCCATGACAGCCAATAGTATGCAAGGCGACGAGCGTAAGTGCCTTGAAGCTGGCATGAGTGATTACCTAAGCAAACCTGTTAATGCACCGTTGTTTTATGAGAAGTTGGAGGAGTGGTTGAGGGTTTAGAGTTCGTTTAGGGGCTGGAAGAACGGCAATGCTGTTGACTTAAGATTAAAAAATCAAAAACTTATCACCACAGAGGACGCAGAGGGCACAGAGAAGGGCAAAAACAAAAACCAGTAATTTTGATGAGCCTGTAAATTAAATTGTGTAACTGCTTATTTATAGTACCCTGTTAGGGACTCTAGGATAGGCAGAATATGAATAGAAAAGAATTAGAAGCGTTTGCCCGTGAGGCAGCAAAATCACTAAAGACTGAAAAAGATCTC
>CALKGI010000071.1 GCA_938085045.1 uncultured Alteromonadaceae bacterium | reverse complement strand
ACCGTTGCTGGTCATTTGCCTCAAGCTTCAGCAAAACGCTTGCTTGATGTCGCGAGCGAACACAAAATAACGCCGTTTATGTTGCTGCACGGTGCGTTATCTTTGTTGCTATCTCGCCACAGCAACACACACGATATTGTGATTGGTACACCTGTCGCCAACCGTTTACAGGCAGAGCTTGAGCCGCTGGTAGGCTTCTTCGTTAATACCTTAGTGCTGCGAGCAGATACCAATCTTGATACCCACAACAACCAACTGTCAGACTACTTAGCCCATATTCGCCAAGTACATTTAGACGCTCAGTCGAATCAAGATGTGCCATTTGAGCAATTGGTTGAGCGCTTAAAAGCGCCAAGAAGTGCCGCGCACACGCCATTATTCCAAATCATGATGTTGACCGGAGGCGACTTTGAAACTGATGGTGAGTTGACACTACCGGGCGTTGATATGCACGCCTATCAAGCTGATTTAGTTCAAGAAAAGTTTGATTTAACGGTGAGCTTAAATATTAGCGAACAGGGTGTAAGGCTGAATTGGAGTTATGACGTTAGCTTGTTCACCCAGCAACACATTGAGCAATTAAACGACCACATGTGTCGTTTGCTTGAAGGAATGAGTGCAGTTAGCAGTGAAGAGAACAGCTTGAGTGATTTGTCTGTCCTGTCAAAAGATGAAATTGGGCATTTAGTGTTTAACGTGAATGACACCTATATGGATTTCGCAAATGATAAGTGCATTCATCAGCTGTTTGAACAGCAAGTTGCGGCAAACTCTGAACAATTAGCTGTGATCTTCGATAACGAGAAAATCACTTATCAACAGCTCAATCAAAAAGCCAATCAGTTAGCACACTACCTGATTCAAAATCATCAGGTTGGGCCTGACACGCTCGTAGGTTTGTGTGTAGAACGCTCAATAGAAATGGTGATTGGCATTATGGGTATTCTTAAAGCGGGTGGCGCTTACGTGCCGCTCGATTCAAGCTACCCACAAGACCGTTTGAGCTATATGTATGAAAATGCCGAACTCGAAGTGGTGTTAAGCCAAACTCAAGTGGCAAATGTACTGTCTGGTTTTGATGGGGCTGTCGTTTCATTGAATGAGGTTAATTGTTCAAGCTATCCAACAAGCAACCCAACAACCGCGTTAACAACCTCAAACTTGGCGTACGTAATTTACACCTCCGGCTCTACAGGTAAACCTAAGGGTGTAATGCTTGAGCATTTGTCCGTTGTTAATTTCCTTGAAGGCGTTCAACAAAACCTTAGTGTTAGTGCTGATGACAAAGTGCTTGGATTAACATCAATTAACTTTGATATTCATGTACTTGAGCTTTATTTGGCGTTTAGCCATGGTGCGTCTTTAGTATTGGCCAGCGAGCCGCAAAAACGAGATCCGCTTCAACTGTCTGCATTGATTGAAGACAAGCAAGTCACTTTAGCACAGGCCACACCAAGCACTTGGAATATGCTAATTGATATCAATTGGCAGAGTGAACAGGCAATGACAGTATTGTGTGGTGGCGAAGCACTGCCATTACAGGTGTTAAGCGCGTTGCAAACCAACTTGCCTAACAGCCGCATTTACAACATGTATGGCCCAACCGAAACCACGGTTTGGTCGAGCATGGCGCTGCTTGAAAATCACGATATTCATCTAGGTAAGCCAATTGCGAATACTCAGCTTTATTTGCTTGATGACAACCAACAGCTGGTACCAAATGGCACGGCGGGTGAGTTGTATATTGGTGGTGACGGTCTTGCAAGGGGTTATCTCAACCGACCAGACTTAACGGCCGAACGCTTTATTGAAAATCCGTTTTATGATGCTAATAAACCGGGTAGCACAACGCTTATTTACCGAACAGGTGATTTGGTTCGCTACCAAAGAGACGGCAATTTAGGTTTCGTTGGCCGAGCTGACGATCAGGTTAAAATTCGTGGCTTTAGAATTGAATTGGGCGAAGTAGAATCGCAGCTCGAAGCGCTCGATTTGGTTGATTCTGCCTTTGTTGCTGCTAAGGCCCTGTCGGGTAGTGAGCAACTAGTTGGTTACATTAAACCACAAAACAGTGTGCTTGATACCACCGATTTTGCATCAAACGTAAAAACCTTGTTAGGGCAACAATTGCCTGAATACATGGTGCCATCAATCATTATGGTTGTCGAAAACTGGCCGTTAACACCAAACGGCAAAGTCGATAAAAAAGCCTTGCCACAACCCGATGCACAGGCTTTGCAGGGCGAGTATGTTGCACCTGAAACAGCCGCTGAGCATAAGTTGACGGATATCTGGGCGCAGTTGCTCAATATCGAATCTGGCTCAGTTAGCATTACTGCGAACTTTTTTGATTTGGGTGGACACTCACTATTGTGCATTCGCTTGGTTTCTGAAATTCGCCGTGTATGCGCTGTTGAAGTGTCGGTGCAGAGTATTTTCGACAACGCCACGCTGCAAGATTTGGCGTTGGTTATTGAGCAAAGTACACAAGCGGCTACGCGGCCAGTATTGTTGGCCCAAGAATTAGAAGGCGAGAAAGTACCACTGTCGTTTGCCCAGCAGCGATTATGGTTCA
>CALKGI010000070.1 GCA_938085045.1 uncultured Alteromonadaceae bacterium | reverse complement strand
CCAACTTTTAAAGAAATGACTTCTATCTGGTGTGCGGTCGATCAACAAGCGGCAATGACCAACGCCAAAAATGGCGAACGTAACGAACCTGAACAAAGCAAAATGTGTGATGCACCAATTGCTGGTCAATATTCAATGGGTTCAAAAGTTGGCGTGTCAGGCACCCCAGCCATTATGCTCGAAGATGGCACTATGATCCCTGGCTATCAAGACCCTAGCCAATTGATAGGTGTTTTGTCTGCCTCTGTTAAGTAAGACTTATCTGTTTTCAATAAAAGGCTGCTTTCGCAGCCTTTTTTGTTTGTCATCCATGGATGTTAAAAAGCTTCACACGGAGGCACGGTGACACGGAGGTTCACGGAGAAGAGCAAAAAGATGGGAAAACAAACAATAGAAATCGAACACCAATAATAGCCAATAAATCCCTACAAACTGAAAATTCAAAATCTATAAGGTTTTTAATCTTTTCCTCCGTGAACCTCCGTGAACCTCCGTGTCTCCGTGTGAAAGCTTTTAGTCTTTCCAAAGCGACAGCCACCTTGCCCCCAACTCGTTTCTATAGCACAATAACCGCCATTCCCCACCTGTAACCAAAATGACCTCTTAGATGCAAAAACAGATTATTGCCCGCGCCAAAGTCGACGACACTTTTTTGCCCGATACCATTCATCCAGTATTAAAACAAATCTATGCTGCACGCGGCGTAACAAATCCCGAAGAACTTAGTACCAAGGTGTCGAGCTTACTGACTTTTGCCAATTTCAACGGTATGGATGCAGCGGTTGAGTTGCTGATTGAAGCATTAACTGAAGATAAACGTATCATTATTGTTGGTGATTTTGATGCCGATGGTGCCACTAGCACCGCGGTCATGATGCTGGGATTACAAATGCTTGGTTACAAGCGAGTTGAGTTTTTGGTGCCCAATCGTTTTGGTTTTGGTTACGGTTTATCGCCAGAGATGGCCGAACTGACGGTGGCTCAAGGGGCTGAGCTTATCATTACGGTAGATAATGGAATTTCTAGCGTATCGGGGGTGGCTCTGGCCAAAAAAGCTGGCGTTAAAGTACTGGTTACAGACCATCACTTACAAGGTGAAGAGCTGCCAGATGCTGATGCTATTGTGAACCCTAATCAGCATGGTTGCGGTTTTGGGAGTAAAAATCTAGCGGGTGTAGGCGTTGCATTTTACTTGTTACTGGCGCTTCGTAGCGCACTACGTGAGCGAAACTATTTTACCCTAGAACAGTTTGGTTCAGAAAAAGTGCCAAACATTGCCGAACTGCTCGATTTGGTCGCGCTTGGCACTGTCGCTGATGTTGTGCCACTGGATAGTAATAACCGAATTTTGATTCACCAAGGTTTACAGCGGGTGCGCAGTGGTTTTTGCCGCCCGGGTATAAAAGCGTTGATAGAAGTGGCAGGCAGGCATCAGCAAAAAATGGTCGCTAGTGACTTTGGTTTTGCCCTTGGTCCACGGCTCAATGCTGCGGGCCGGCTTGATGATATGAGTTTGGGTATTAGTTGCCTGTTAACTGAAGACGAAAATTTGGCTAAAACCATTGCCCATCAACTAGATCAACTCAACAAAGACAGACGTGAAATCGAACAAGGAATGCAGTTAGAGGCCGAAAGGGTTTTGTCCGGATTAGGTCTTGATGGCGAAGTACCAGATGGCATTTGCTTGTTTCAACCAGATTGGCACGAAGGTGTCATTGGAATTGTCGCTGGACGTATTAAAGACAAATATCATCGGCCAACTGTGGTTTTTGCCCAAGCTGAAAATGGCGATTTGAAAGGTTCATCACGCTCAATTCCCGGTATGCATATTCGTGACGTACTTGAACAAATCGACACTCAATATCCCAAGCTCATCAAAAAGTTTGGTGGACATGCCATGGCAGCGGGTTTGTCAATTGATGCCAAGCGTTTCGATACTTTTAAGCTGGCTTTCGAATATACCATTAACAAACGAATTACTGATGAACAGCGCGCCTGTTCAATTTTGACTGATGGCCCATTAGCTGCTGAGTTATACACCCTTGATTTTGTTCAAATGTTGCGACAAGGCGGACCTTGGGGGCAGGCGTTTCCTGAGCCAGTATTTGATGGTGTTTTCAGGCTAGCCCAACAGCGGCTGGTGGGTGAAAAGCACCTAAAGGTGGTGTTGCAGCACGAATCGGGCGTAGCCCTTGATGGGATATTCTTTAATGTTGATTTATCAATATGGCCCAATGGCAGTTTTCAGACAGTTAGAGCGGCGTTTACACTTGATATTAATGAGTTTCGTAATCAGGTGAATGTTCAGCTGCTGATTAAAGAACTTTTGCCGCAATAATTGGGGCTCGTCGAGCTCGTAGGATAAACGACGACGCTCGGCAAAAAATCCCAGATAATGGCTAATAAACCCCGTGGATATTTGTTACAATTCGCGCCGTCAATCCGTTCAATCCCTGCTGTTTCGCCTTATCTTCAATAAGACGTTAAAAATGCAGCACAAACAAATAAGATATCAGCATGTTAGAAGTGAATCCTGTTTTAAATAAAGTCAAAGAGTTACGTGAGCGCACCGACGTTCTTAGGGGGTACCTTTGACTATGATGCCAGCAAAGAACGACTCGAAGAAGTAAGTGCCGAGCTCGAAGATTCAGCCGTATGGAACAATCCCAAACACGCACAAGAGCTAGGTAAAGAACGCTCGGCTTTAGAGCAAATCGTTAAAACCATCGACAACCTCGATACTGGTTGTGAAGATGTTGAAGGTTTTGTCGAATTGGCTGTAGAGGCCGATGACGAAGAGACACTTGAAGAAGCCATTGGCGAGAGTGAAGATCTTGAAGCCCAACTGGCTAAACTCGAATTTCGCCGGATGTTTTCAGGTGCTCATGATGCATCAAATTGCTATCTTGATTTACAATCAGGCTCTGGCGGTACCGAAGCGCAAGACTGGGCCAATATGTTGCTGCGCATGTATTTGCGTTTTGGTGAATCCAAAGGATTCAAAACCGAACTGATCGAAGCCACAGATGGTGATGTTGCTGGCATAAAAGGCGCAACCATCAAGTTTACTGGTGAATATGCCTATGGCTGGTTAAGAACCGAAACTGGTGTTCACCGTTTGGTACGCAAATCACCGTTTGATTCAAACTCTAAACGCCATACTTCTTTTGCTTCGGCGTTTGTTTACCCTGAAATTGACGATTCGATTGAAATTGATATCAACCCGGCTGATTTGCGCGTTGATACCTACCGTGCATCAGGTGCAGGTGGTCAGCACGTTAACAAAACCGACTCTGCTGTGCGTATTACTCACATACCCACCAACGCGGTGGTGCAGTGTCAGGCAGATAGGTCGCAACACAAGAATCGCGATCAGGCAATGAAGCTACTTAAAGCCAAATTGTATGAGCTAGAAATGAAAAAACAACAAGATGAAAAACAGTCACTTGAAGACAATAAATCGGATATTGGCTGGGGTTCACAAATACGCTCCTATGTGCTCGATGACGCGCGAATCAAAGATTTGCGCACCGGCGTAGAGAATCGCAATACCCAAAGCGTATTGGATGGCAATTTAGACCGCTTCTTAGAGGCCAGTTTAAAAGCCGGTTATTAGATTACTTATTAATACTTAAGCCCGACAGTGAAAAGAGAAAAGAAATGACAGAGCAAACAGCGCAAGACGAAAACAAATTGATTGCTGAGCGTCGTGGTAAGTTAGAAGCCATCCGCAAAGACTGCCCGGCCAATGGCCATCCAAACGATTTTGATCGCGAGCATTACAGCGGTGATTTACAAGCTTTATACGGTGATAAAACCAAAGAAGAGCTAACCGAAAAACCAATTGTTGTCAGCATTGCTGGTCGTATAATGGCAAAACGTGGTCCATTTATGTCGATTCAAGACATGAAAGGTCGCATTCAGGTTTATGCCGCCAAAGACGCACAAAAAGACATTAAAGCTCGCTGGGGTGTTTTGGATACGGGTGATATCATCGGTATTACTGGCCCATTGAGCAAATCAGGTAAAGGTGATTTGTATGTTCACATGGATAAATACGCTTTACTGACTAAGTCATTACGTCCGTTGCCTGAGAAATTCCACGGCCTGTCTGATCAAGAAACCAAATATCGTCAACGTTATGTTGATTTGATCACCAACCAGCAAACCCGTGATACCTTTCATGTTCGCTCAAAGATTGTTGCCAGTATTCGCCGCTTTTTAGAAGCGCGTGACTTTATGGAAGTTGAAACGCCGATGTTGCAAGTTATCCCGGGCGGCGCAACTGCAGCGCCATTTGTGACACATCATAACGCGCTAGATATCGACATGTATTTGCGAATTGCACCTGAGTTGTATCTTAAGCGTTTGGTTGTTGGTGGGTTTGAAAGAGTATTTGAAATCAACCGTAACTTCAGAAACGAAGGTCTGTCGACCCGTCATAACCCAGAATTCACCATGATTGAATTCTATCAGGCTTATGCCAATTTCAATGATTTGATGGATTTGACCGAAGAAATGTTGCGTACAGCAGCGCAAGAAGTACTTGGCACCACCAAAATCAAGAGCACGGTAAAAGATGAAGAGGGTAATATCACCAAAGAAACGACTTATGATTTTGAACAGCCGTTTACCCGATTGACTATGGCCGAATCGATTTTGAAATACTGTCCAGAGCTTGACGCAGATGTGATTAACGACCCAGAAGGAAACTTCGAAGCGCTCAAAGCCATTGCCAAACAGGTTGGTGTTAGAGAGCCTGTTGATGCCAAAGTCTGGGGACCGGGTAAATACTTGTGTGAAATATTCGAAGAGACAGCCGAGCACAAACTTGACCAGCCAACTTTTATTACAGCTTACCCATGGGAAGTTTCTCCATTGGCACGCCGTAACGACGACAATGCGTTCATCACCGACCGTTTTGAATTCTTTGTTGGCGGCCGAGAATTAGCCAACGGTTTCTCTGAACTCAATGATGCCGAAGATCAAGCGGCTCGTTTTCGCAATCAGGTTGAATCTAAAGACGCTGGTGATGATGAAGCGATGCACTTTGATGATGACTATATTCGTGCACTTGAGTTTGGTATGCCACCAACAGCGGGCGAGGGCATTGGTATCGACCGTTTGGTGATGTTGTTTACTGACTCACCGACCATTAAAGATGTTATTTTGTTCCCGCATATGCGTCCTGAAAGCGACTAAAGCCGTTTGCATTTTGATATTGGCCACTTAGGCCATTGGGGTGAATCAGAATATTATGTTCGATTCACCTTTTTTTATGCTCTTTTAAAAATAACCTTCAAATAAAACGAACCATTTATCTCACCCGGTTACTCAATATATGTAGCGGATGTCGATTTGACTATGACCGCTGCACTTCTGAAAAAAGAACGAACTTGAATGGCGTCACCTGTTTCAAATGAACATTTATTTGAAGTTGTACAGGAATTTGGGCGAACATGGATAGAGTAGACATGGATGTCAATTTCTGTGCTATTACCTGTATTCAAGAGGGG
>CALKGI010000069.1 GCA_938085045.1 uncultured Alteromonadaceae bacterium | reverse complement strand
GCCTGACACTCTTGGCATTAATAAATCTAACAACACCAGATCAAAACGTTCATTTTTGGCTAACTCGAACAGGGCGCGTTGCCCACCTGTTGCCTCAATGAGTTCATAGTTCAATGGACTAAGGTAATTGTGCAAAACTTGCAGGTTGACCGGATCGTCATCGACTAGCAAGACTTTTAGCCGGTTTTGTTGTCGTGCAAAGCGCTCGATAGTCGCTGGCTGTTGTTCTTCTTCCACTTCAAGCAAACGTAAGCGTTCGAGCGTTGCCTCGCGTTGTAGGTCTTGTGTTATATGTTGTTCACTAATGGGTAGGGTGAAACTAAATGTGGTGCCCCAACCCACGCGAGATTTGACCGCCATAGTACCGCCGTGCAGGCTTACTAATTGCTGGCAGACCCGCATGCCAAGTCCTTTTTGTTCAGAAGGTTCTTCTGACTTGTTTTCAACGGCGCCGAAGATATCCTCTAATTTGTTTGCAGCAATGCCAATACCAGTATCGCTAATATTGACTTTGAGGTGATCATTAAAACACTTGGCACTGATGACAACCTGGCCAATGTCGGTAAATTTAATGGCGTTGTCTATTAAGTTGTGGATGATTTGCTGCAAACGGACTTCGTCGGCCAGCGCAGCAGGTAAGTCTCTTGCGACTTTATTCACCAGCTTAAGGTCTTTGTCGCCAAGTAACGGCTGCGACAGCATCAGCACCATATCAGATAGGGCATGTAAATCTACCGACTGAGGTTTTAGTTCAATGGTGCGGTTTTGAAGCTGTGAATAATCAACAATATCGTTAATTTTACTGGTTATTCTGTGTCCGCTTGATACCACCATGGCCAATTCTCGCCGGGCTTTTTCGGATAGATCACCAGCACTGCCATCAATCAACGACTCAGCCAGTCCGATAATGCCATGAATAGGGGTTTGCAAATCGGCGGTATAGTTCGTTAAAAATGTCTCTTTATTCGAACTTGGGCTGTTGAATTGACTGTTATTGAGTGGTTCATGTTTGCTGAACTGACCTTGCTGGCGAATTTTTAAAATGAACAATATCAGTATTGCAAGCACTATAAGTAGTGTCAGCACGCCAAGTAGGTAAGGCCAAAACGTTGGGTTAAATTCGGTTTGTAAAGAGGGTTGCTTCGATGACATAGATGGCGAGGCGGCAAACACAGCCAAGCTTTGGAACAGCCCCAAAAATAAAATAATTAAACGCATTTAAATCCTTATATTACCTGTATTAATACGTTCAGCATTACAGTCAAAATATTGGGCTGACTGTGTGAAATTAATGATTTGAAAACGGCGATTCAGTGTCTAAAACATAGACTTATAGCGGATAATTTTCAACTGCAAAGTTTCATTTTGTTGGGCAAAAGCCAACGCTTGAACAAAAGGGCTAAGACGCCTATACTCGCCCATCTTCAATACATAAGATAAAAATATTCAATCATGTTTCATATCGCCCTTTTTGAGCCTAAAATAGCACCTAATACTGGTAATATCATTCGTCTGGCCGCCAATAACGGTTGTTCTTTGCATTTGATAGAACCGCTGGGGTTTGATTTTGAAGAAAAGAAACTGCGCCGTGCAGGGCTCGACTACCATGACCTGTCGAATGTTACCCGCCACCAAGATTATCAGCATTTTTTGCAAGCCATGAATGGCAAGCGAATATTGGCCTGTACCACCAAGGGCAGTCGCCCTCATAGCGACATAAACTATGCATCAGATGATGTGCTATTATTTGGTTCAGAGACCCACGGGCTGCCAGATGAAGTGCTTAACAGCATTGATACTGAACTGCGTTTGAGGATCCCCATGATAAAAAGCAGCCGTAGTATGAACCTGTCAAATGCCGTTGCGGTGATTAGCTTTGAAGCTTGGCGTCAACTTGGATATTCTGGGGCAAACTGATCATCCTCACAACCCTATTGAACACGAGCGAGTTATGAAAACAGACATCGAACAATTCCTTGTATGCCACGATTGGTTTAACCAAATCAGCGAAGACAATGTCGTCATTTACCATTGCGAGTTTGCTAAAGACCATTTTAAAGACAGTTTGTTTGGCGAACTAGCTGTTGCTTACAGCGACACGTTAGACCGAGCAGTAGCCAAGCGTAAAGCAGAGTATTTGGCTGGCCGGTTTTGTGCCAAACAGGCGCTGGCTAAACACGGTATTGAAAACTTCGTCATTAAATCTGATAAAAACCGCGCCCCGTTATGGCCCGGCGGTATCAAAGGGGCAATCACCCACAGTAATCACAACGCATTGGTTGCAGTGAACAACAGCCCAGATGTTTTAGGTATCGGCATTGATGTCGAGTCGGTGATGACAGACAAAACCATGAATGATGTTAAAGAAGCGATTGTAAAAGGGAATGAGCACCGCTTCTTAACTATACCTGAGGCTACTGCCGGCACTGTGGTGTCGTTGATATTTTCAATCAAAGAAAGCTTCTTTAAAGCGGCGTATCCTTCAACGGGGTTTTATTTCGACTTTGATGCGGTGACCGTTGATGTGCTCGATTTTGATAAAAACACCTTTAGTTTGACGGTGAATCAAGATTTGAACCCTAAAATCAGACCGGGCATGCAATATAGTGGGCAATTTTGCTTTTTAGGTGAACAGGTTTTGTCGTTGTTAGTTTTGCGGTAACAGCGTAGGCGGGTGATTTATCCCCGCTTTTTGCTAAAACATCGTAAAGAAATGTTTACAGTTATCCTAACGTAACAACCCCCACTGATCCCCCTCACACCCGGTCCAATCTCTAGACATTGTCCATAAGACTGTTTATTCTTGCGTATCTCGCGATTGTCTTGCGACAAATTTCCATTTCGTAAAAGGTACTGTAATGATTGCTACAAATAAAACTCATGCTCCTGAGCTGTCCAGCTGGGTAGAATCGGCCAATACTGGCGATTGTGATTTCCCTATCCAAAACCTGCCTTTTGCTATTTTCCGCCGTACAGGTTCAACTGAAGCCTTTCGTGGTGGCGTTGCCATCGGCGACCAAGTTGTTGACTTAGGCGCACTGGCTGGCGCTGGTTTGATCAATGGCGATGCAGGCGAAGCCCTCGCTAACTGTAACAAACCGACATTAAATGATTTGATGGGTATGGCGCCAAAATACTGGTCTGCTTTGCGTTTGGCTTTGTCAGAAGCTTTGGCTACTGGTTCTGCTTCGCAAGAAACTGTTAGCGGTTGTTTGGTTGCGCAAAGCGATGTTGAATACGACTTGCCATGCGTGATTGGCGATTACACTGACTTTTACACCTCTATCCACCACGCTACTAGTGTGGGTTCGTTGTTCCGTCCTGATAACCCATTGTTGCCAAACTACAAGTGGATCCCAATTGGTTACCACGGTCGTTCATCTTCAATTGAAGTGTCGGGTCAACAATTCCATCGTCCAAAAGGCCAACTTAAGCCACCTACAGCTGAAACGCCAAGCATGGGCGCTTGTAAGCGTCTTGATTACGAAATGGAGATGGGTATTTACATCGGTGGCGGTAATGCGCTGGGTGATACTATTGCCATCGAAGATGCAGAAGATGCGGTATTT
>CALKGI010000068.1 GCA_938085045.1 uncultured Alteromonadaceae bacterium | reverse complement strand
CCAACAAGACAACGTGTTGGGCTTCCTCGTGCCTCGTCAACCACAACCTACATCAGTAATAAAATCAATGGATCACAGCAGTCACCGCCTGTTCTACCGGTTCAAACGGCCAAGTGGTGTGCTGTTCAATTGCCGATTCGTGTTGTTCGTTGTCTTTACACAAAATCAAATATTGTTTGACCATCTCAGGGTCATTAAGCGACAGCGCAAAGCGCGAAAAATGCTGCCAACTCATCGCCAGAACCGCATATCCGCTCTGCTCGTCTTTTAAATGACTCAACAAATTAAAACAATAAATGGCCAAGCACAGGGTTTGGGTCAACAACACCAAGCTCGGTGAATCCGACTTTTCAGCTTCCATCCAACACACTTCCATCGCACACCCTGCATAGGGCAATGCTACATCATAACGCTCAAACTGATAATGCATCGCCGCCTGCTCACTCCACTTGCGACTTATCTCCCTTAACCTTTGAGGCGACTCGTTCGACAACTTTTGCTTGTGACTTTTACATAAAAACATAATGACACCTTAATGATAATGATTCGCATTTAGATTAGCGAATTAAAATATCCATTGCAACCTTATTTATTACCCTAAAACACCATTCATGTTGATCTATACAGTGCCCCTTCTCTCTGCTACCATTACATAACTGGGCTTTTATACAGCTTACTTTACAGGGGACGCTCAAATGTTGGCGATGACAGACTTAAACACTAAGCAACAACAGGCCGCGCAATTTGGCGATATTGATGCAAATAAAGGCATTGAGTCAGGCCCTTTGCTGATCATTGCCGGAGCTGGCACAGGCAAAACTAATACCCTAGCCCACCGGGCCGCACACCTTGTAACTAACAATGTCAGCCCCGAGCGAATACTGCTAATGACATTTTCACGTAGAGCAGCCAACGAATTGTCTGAACGGGTTAATCGCATTGTCGAAGCCCAATTACGTCAAAAAGATCAAACCTTCGCGCCGGTAAAACTACCATGGATGGGCACCTTTCATTCTATCGCCAACCGCTTGTTGCGAATGTACGCCCAATCTATTGGGTTAGACCCAGGTTTTGTGATCATGGACCGCAACGATTCTGCTGATATGCTCGACTTGGTTCGCCATAAATTGGGGTTCAGCAGCAGCGAAAAACGATTCCCACGCAAAAATACCTGCCTCGACATCTATTCGCGTTGCGTTAATGCTCAGGCCGAGCTAGAACAAATTCTTGATGTCGATTTTCCGTGGTGTAAAGACTGGCATGATGAACTCAAACAATTGTTCAAAACCTATGTTGAACAAAAAATAGAACAAGCCTGCCTCGACTACGACGACCTATTGTTGTATTGGTACCACATGGCTGGGGTGCCCGACATCGCCGCACTCATTCGCAAAGACTTCGACCACATTTTGGTTGACGAATACCAAGACACCAACCTACTACAAGCAAGCCTGTTACAACGGCTGTTTCCTGATGGCAGCGGGCTAACGGTAGTTGGTGACGATGCCCAGTCAATTTACAGTTTTCGCAGTGCCGATGTCGACAATATACTTAACTTTCCCCAGCAATTTTCGCCGCCTGCCAAAGTCGTCTCACTGCAAAAAAACTATCGCTCTACCCAGCCGATTCTCGATGTGTCGAACGCGCTGCTCAAAGAAAGTAAAAGCGGTTACAAAATTGACCTTTTTAGCGAAAAAAAGTCTATCACCAAACCCCAACTGGTCACCGTAGAAGACGACGTTAAACAAGCCAAATACATCATCGACAAACTCTTGGCCGCTCGCGAGTCGGGCACTTTGCTTAAACATCAATCGGTATTATTTCGCTCCAGCCATCATAGTGACCGACTAGAGCTGGCATTAGCCCAACGCAACATTCCTTACGTTAAACACGGCGGCCTAAAATTTCTTGAAGCCGCCCACGTAAAAGACCTGCTCAGCATCATGCGCTTTGCCGACAACCCCAAGCACCAGATCTCTGGTTTTAGAGTGCTTAAAATGTTGCCACGTATTGGCCCACGCACAGCCGAATCTATTTTGGGTCACTTAACCCAACAAAATAACGACTTGTACAGCTTGGCAGGTTACCAGTCGACCATGGTGAAAAACGAACAGTGGACTAAACTGTGCAACTTGCTGCCTAGCGTTCATCACAACACCATTAGTTGGAGCGACCAACTATCGCAAGTGGCTGGCTGGTATAAAGAAATTTTAGAAACCAACTACGATGACCATTTTGTACGTTGGGGTGATATAGAACAACTGGTGAGAATGTCACAGCAATATAACAGCCGCGAAAGGTTTTTGAGCGAACTAACACTAGACCCACCCGTATCGTCTGGCGATTTAGCAGGCGCGCCGTTACTAGACGACGACTTTTTGATATTAAGCACTATACACAGCGCCAAAGGTCAAGAATGGAAAAACGTGTTTGTATTAAACGTTGCCGATGGCAATTTTCCCAACGAATACGCCTGTGGTGACGACAAATTAATAGAAGAAGAAAGGCGGTTGTTATATGTGGCAATGACCCGAGCCAAAGAAGAATTACACCTTATACAGCCGTTAAAATACTGGGTGCCACAACAACAGCAACACGGCGACAAGCATGTATTTGGCAGCAAGAGCCGCTTTTTAACTGAAAGTGTAATGACCAACCTAGAGGCAACAACCTATCCCCGCAAACAGCCCACAGCAAACGAACAGTTAGCAGGGCAAAAGGCACTAACAGATATTAGAAAATCAATTTTGAGTAGTTGGGCGTGATGAATTAACTTGAATGACCCGCGTAGGATGGCTGTAACATTTTCAAAAATGCTAAACCGGCCTACGAAACTCTAAACTCAACCGTCTTAGACTTAACCGACAAACTTGCCTGTTGATTGCTTTGAAAATGCGCAATGTCGTCGCGCCAGCGTAAAAAGCGGCGGGTTCGTTCTTCTGGGTCTAGCGTGATAAAATCTTGATACTCTTTAAGCAACGTCTGCGCTGTTAACTCGTTACGCCTGACTTGCTCTTGCTTTGAATCTTCAGACATAAAAAACACAACATGCGCAAACTGGGCTACAGCCTTACACTTAGCGACAAAACCAACTGTACTTTTACGCGGAATGTGCAGATGTTCTGACAACCCTGACAATTGCGCTGAATGCTGTTGATTTAGCAAACGCCCCTCAGCCCTACCTTCACCATAATGATTGAATTCGTTATAAGCAATGACGGCCAGCGCCAACAATGCTATCGCGAATGCGCTAATTGTAACCATTTGAACACCTCACTCCATTTACGAGCAATTAACACAGAACAAAACACGAACACATTGATCAAGTTTTCTCCATAAGAATATACCGAATACAACAATGTAGAATCACGATTGCCCAAAAGTATAATATCTACATGCAGGATCATATTCAGCACTATCGACAACCCCAAACAACGCAGCACATATTTAACCACGTCATGATACTCCAGCCGAAAAATACGGTGCAAACCAGTGATCGCAAACAGGGTTATCGCATTTAGAACCATCCAAATTAAATATAAGTGAATGGCACTGTTATAAAACGCCAGACTCGACTTATCGAGTTCATTTTTATAGGAAGTAAAAGAATGTGCAAAAACCATGGCCAAACACAAACAGCCGGCCAAGATCATCAAAGATTTGTTACTCTCTTTTTTAACAAAGTGGTAAACAAACAATAGTCCGTAACAGATTGTCGCTGTTAGGGTGATGTAAAACACCATTAAATCTTTAGTTAAATATTCCATATTTACTTTTTCTTTTATTTTTGTTGTTCAAACAACCACTAGCCTGGAGGCTTAGGTGGTGGAAACTCAATTTCGCCAGGACCGAGTTTATTGCTCAGAGCAACTTTTATTCTTAAGGCGCGAGCCAACGTAGGAACCAGCTGATATTTCTTTATTGCCCCGTTCACCGTTAAATCCGTGTTATGCACTTCTTTGGCAACCACAGCAACCGTGATCTGTTCGACTTCAACATAGGTTGGCAATAAACCGGTTTTCTCAATACTTTCTACCTGTTGAGCAACTCGACTTTCAAGTGCCCTCACATCAGCCTCGCCTGCAAATACAGTAGAACTTAACAATAAAGGACAGGCAAAAAAAGCCATTTTATTAAATTTGAAATTACGCATATGAACTTCCAATTGATTGTTTTTCAGCACAATAATTCTTCCAAAACGTTAATGCATTCAAAACCATTTATTAATGGGTTATTTACAATATACGATGTGAAGTAACAAAACAAGCAGGTAAAATGGACAAAATGAGACTATTTTGAGCTAATATCGAATGTTAGATGAAAAAACAATCAGTTTGATCTTATCTGATCCATTTTGAGGGTATTAAGGAATACAATGAAAGCCCCTAACCAGACAAATAAAGCTCAAAGTAGTATTTTTGATAGGAGGGTTAAGCAAAGAAGGCGATTAATCTTCAAAAAAATCATCGCCTTTCTTAAAACCTTTGGCATGAGCTAACAAGATCACATTTTGTGGTAATGACGGCTCAACGAGCTTTTTATCAACCAAGGTTGGTAAAGGCTCAGTCAAATCTCGTTTGGCCTGCAATGGTACATAATCGCCAGTTGAGTCCATCAACACACGCTGGGCAGCGCGAATATTGTCAAAACAATGGGCCTTGTCGGTTGCGTTGTCGGCAATTTGCAACTGTTTTTCCCAGTAGCCCATTGACTTGGCGGCTAACTCAGCCTTGCTGTACTCCCTTTCAGGCGTCCATCTTGGTTCAATACACAGTGCGATGTTTTGCCTGATTTTAAAGAAAACCTGAATAAACAAGGCCAGATAAACCAAGATCATCAGTACTATCAAATAGTCCATCGTTTCAATCCTTCAAGACCTTTTTTATTACCATGCAAATAATATATTGCTAACGAACCAAGACCTAAACTAACGACTGCAATCGCGATATTTAACGTGGGAATACCAACGGTATAAATGCCACTTATTAGCTCAGTAGAACGAAAAATAACAATCTCAGCATACTGCGCTAACTGAAAACATCCTAATATCAAAAAAGAAACACCCGTGTACTGACCTAAAGTACTTATTTTAATATTTTCAGTTTTATGAACTTTATATAAAACTGTCAAAGCAGCCAAATAAAAAGTCGCAAACCCCATAAACCAGAAAAAATTGACAACAGGATGGTAATCGGGATGAGCTTCAATATACCAATCCAACAATTCTTGATAACCCAACATTAGCGTATTGGACACCACAATGATTATCATGGTAACAAGGCTGGATTTTGCACCATAATGTTTTCTAGATATGTAATAAAACATCAGCAAAGCGATAGCATATATAAACCATAACACCCGGCTTATCATATCTAACAACTCGTACAGTTCATTCATTTCTTTTTATTACCAGATTATTAGCAGCAAGGTGGTAATTTGCCGCCGCCGCCAAAATAAGAAGCTTCGATCTCAATCAACAACTTGCGCTGTTCGACCGGATCGGTGATTTCGTATGTTGCAATGGCCTTGTCGGCTTTATCTTTAACAGTGACATCGGTCACTGCCGCTTCTTCTTTTGTCACCTTTTTAACTATTAACGCCATTTTCAAATTATCACGTTCCTGCGAGGTTAACAATACCCCGTGAACTTGATCGATTTGCGCTGCTTGTTGTTCAACTTGTGCATTAATACTGTCTAATGCTTCGCCTGCATTGGCAATGCTAGCGCAAAACGCGCACGCAAATGCCATACCTTTGCCAAAGGCTGATACTAAATTATTCATAATTGTTTTTATCCAGAAAATACTAAAGAGCTAATCCATTAGAAGATGAAGTGGTGCAATCAATGCCCACAGAAAAGTGGAGATTGTTAACTTTTAGTCACTTTTAGTAACAATGGTTAACAACCGGGGCCATTTAAGCCGATCAATTGATTAGGTTCAAGGGAACCAAGCACAATAATCCTTCCATCAATCTTACATTACGACAGCCAAAACCCAGTGCATCAAAGTACAGGTGACCTTTAAAATCAATACATTATGAATATAAGCAAAACCTAAAAATTATCAACAAATACGACAATTAGTTTTCACAGGATCATTTCAAAATTGCAGCAGTAGTCTAGTACTGCAATTAGATTACACAAAAACTGTATATAAGAACAGTATATTAGTTATTAACAAATCACAAGCATTTTGTTTGTTTTTTATACAAACAAAATACTTGCACCTGTCAATTGCAAAAGTTAACGGCTAGCAGGCCAGGTAAAGTCATATTTGTGTTCTTCAATTTGACGATTGGCTTTTTCACCTTTAATTTGCATATCCAGCACAGTCTCGACTTTGACCATAATAGGCCTAAGCGTTAATGGGTCGGTGAGAATTTCGACAATGGTTCGCTGGTCAGCAGACTCGAACACCATTTCGTCAATCTCTTGTTGAGACTGACCACTTTGCTTCATCATATTTTTAACAAAAGTGCCAGCGGCTTCAATTATCGCAGAATTATCTGACTTAGATTCAATCAACATTTTAACCAAGCCTTTGTGCTTAGGGTCGGTCACTGCCATCCGTTCATAAGTCAAATCGAACGGGATCACTTGGCCAAAAGCGACCGATTCGGTTTTGAGCTTATATATTGCGCCTACTTCATCTTCATCGGGAAAGTCCACCAGCAAACTCACCCACGCATGCCAATTGCTCGCGGCTTTGGTTTCCATCACTTCTAACAATTGCGGATTTTTCAACATAGCCAGCACCCCGGCTCTTTTTTGTTCATCCATATTTTTTTTAACTAAATCCATGTTGCTCAAGCGCTCGACCATATTGTAGAGCCCTACAACCCCCACTAATGTTCCTGCCGAATCGACCTTGTAACCCGGCGCGGCAGCGGTTAAAGCCAAAACGGGCGCAAGCTGCTTGAAAATCTCGGGATGGCTGATATCAACCCCCTCGATATACAAAAATCTAAAATTGTCATAGGTCACCAGCAGGTTATTGTCTTTGTCGGTGTTGAGTTGCAGGTCGTAAGCTGTTCTTGCGCGACGATTTTTTTTCAACACCGACTCAACAACCTTAACGGTACCCGAGCTTGGCCAATTGAACTTCATTTTGGGTGGCTCTACTTGGGCTGAAGTCGCTTGAGCTAAAGCCCCAAACGCAACAACGCTGAACAAACTAACAATCCACAATAAAGATTTAATATTGACAGCTTTCATTTAATACCTCTGTACCAACCGATTGATAATGCACCTGTTTTAAACAAGACAATACCCCACCTGCGCTTATAAACACAGGGGCAAATGTGAATTTTTGAGGGCGAATAGATGTGGGCAATACGGTTACCGCTTAATGACGGTAAATCTACCTCATGGCTGAAACGCCAAAATCTAAGCACCGTCCATGAATTAAATCACGTTCAATGCTCGAAAAGGGCATCGTCGCTATTATCTTCAGGTTGCATATAACGGCAATTGGGAAAAGTAGTGCAACCCCAAAACGATTCTCCCTTGTTTTTACCTTTACCAGCCACCCTTAACACCATATTTGATGCGCACTTTGGGCAAACCTTTTGATTGCTTGACGACGATTGTTCAGCAGCCTGTACAAGCTTTTTTCCGAGTGCTGTTTCAGGAGTTATCTCAACTGCAACGCCCGGTTCATTGCTGGTAATTTTATTGTTAGACTCATTGGGCAATATATCGACCAACGCCAACCGAACATCATGGATGCCATAATTCCGCTTAGCTTTAAACTGAAAGAACGGCATTTTGGCCGACTCACAGGCTTTGACCAAAAACGCATCTCGTTGTTGTCGTTTTTTGGAGTTGTGCGAGCGGTCATCGAGTTCTATCACGCACAAAATGCCAAGTGTTTTTTTGTCGCACAATACAAAATCAAAATGCTTGGCCGAGATTTTATTAAACGCAATTTGTTTGTCACTGGGCGTTAAGCCAGCTTCAACATCAAGCACATCGGCCACCCGCACCTTGCCAAAAATCTCGACTTCGTTTGCTAGCGCCTGATTCAAAATACCTAAAAACGAGCGCTCGGCCTTTGTAAACAGCAAATCAAGTTTTCTATAGGGGAGTTCTGCAACGTCTAGAGTAGCTACAGTATCCTCGATAGCTGTTGCCTCAGCAGTGGCAACTCCACTCGACTGTTGATTCTTTTTATTCGATTTTTTAATAACAACAATGATCACAACCAAAAACAATAAATATGGGAGCCAGCTCATTAATACATCTCAAACTATTAAAGGGACATGAATACTAATCAAAAATCAACCCAAAAGCAAAGCATTCGCTGTAGAAAGCGGCTACGATAAACCACAGTGACAAAGAAGGTTGAATGACTAAAGAGGGGCTGCCCGCGAAAGGGACTACCCATGAAGTGAGCCAGAAACAGGTTCGTACCCTTTTCTTTGTATTTAGATTAATAATAAAGGCTCTACACCAACATGACTTTGATAACCGCACTGCTAATTGTCGCCCTACTGGGCTATTTGGCTCAAACCATTGGCTTGTGTTTAGTGCGTGGTATAAAAGAACTTAAAGATGGAAATCCACTATTTTTGATTGCGATATTGTTCAGCGGCGTATTTGCTTGGGTATACGCGGCCTTGGCATATGCCCTAGATATGCCTATGCAATTTAAGGCCTATTCAGCCAGTGGGTGGTTTGTTCTTGGTGGGTTTTTATTTGGATTGGGCACCGCATTTAACCTAGGCTGCGGCGTATCGACCCTAAGTAAACTTGCCCGTGGCGACCTAAAAATGGTCGCCACCATAATCGGCTGGTTAACAGGCTGGGCGATGTTAGCAGCATGGCAACCAGACATGAACATAGTTACCACAGCAAAACCTACCAATCTAACCTACAGTATTTTAGCAACAGCCTCTGTAGCCTTGGTTATATGGACATTGCTCGGCGATAAAGAACGAAAAAAACTGTGGTTTAGTATGATGGGCATAGGCCTACTAGCCAGCGGATTATTTTTATATGAACCGCAATGGACGCCCAGCGGTTTACTGCGCGACATCAGTACAGCAATGTTTGAACAAAGCTCACCACAATGGCCTTCAATAAAACGTTACCTGATTTTTGTCGCCCTACTCGGTGGTATGTTTGTAGCTGCATGGCGCACAAGGCGGTTTGAATTCGTAAAATCAAACTGGCAACAATGGATAGCACATATCTTCGCTGGCAGCTTAATGGGCCTAGGCGCCTCATTGGCATTGGGTGGTAACGATTCGCAATTATTATTGGCATTACCCACCTTTTCGTCAGCTGGTATTGTGGTCGTATTGTCGATGTTACTAGGCATATGGCTGGGGTTGATGATAAGAATGAAATTATTAGGCGTCAAAAGATTAGACAAAACATGCTAACAATGACTGGTAGAAGCGAGTGCCAACTCGCGATTTGTGCCGTTGGCACAATATCCTTGAAGTTGTTACGCCATTCATCAAGAGCAAGATAGTTACGTTACTGTTTTAATTAAGCTACACAAGGGTATTAAAATGAAGTTGATAACAACAAAACTACAAAAGAAACAGACACTTTTAAAAATCTCGGCCATCTTGGCGATAATATTTGTCGTTATTATTGCGATTAGATTTGATGATATTCAGGGCGGTTTTATAATCGCATCGAATCAATATGAAACAACCGAAGGGCAAATTATTGTGTCTGAGGCCAAGCTGCGATACAACATACAATACCAATTTGAAATAGATGGCAAACAATACACATCAGACAAAGTTCACTTTGGCCCTAGCGAATACAACAACCTTAAAAAATCACAAGATTTGGCCAACACATATCCAGTTGACGCACAGGTAGTGGTTTATTACAAAAAGAGCAACCCGGAGTTTTCGGTGTTAAACCCGTCAATAAACAGCAATCACGACTTTAAACTGTTATTTGCTTTGTATGGTTTTATAGGATTGGTGTTACTCATTGCTGCCATATCGGTGAAAACCGAATCAGACAAAATACCGGTCAAACACCCTCATAAGAAAAAGCTCAAAAGACGTAAGAACAGCAAACACTAGGGCACTTTCTAACTAGATGCCACTATCATCGGTAACATTTTATAGTTTAGTAATAAGGGAAAAAATCCAATCTCAAAACGATCTGCCCTTGTTATATGGCAGGTCACTAATAGCTGTAAAAATATGTGGGGGTATTTTGTTGCAGAAAATATCAAACGTTATCAGGGTCGATACCAGCCTTTTGTAGCATTGTTTTATATTTGTTTGCTGCAGCCCGATCACATTGGGCTTTACGCTGCTCTTGGAGCCTAAGGTTTTTCTCCTTTGCAGCAATAATCTTAGCTTGCTCTACTTCTCCTTTAGCTTGCTCTACTTCTCCTTTAGCCTGCTTAATTCTCAACTCGTCTTGTGCTGATTTAGCAGCCGCTTCTGCTAGTTTCTGATTTTTATCCGCGGCAACAGATTCATCAGACAGTTGAATTCTCAATACTTGCTGACGTGTTTTGTAGCGATGGTAATCTTCACTTTGATCGGAAAATGCATTTAAAACGCTCATGGCTTCTCTCATCTGTGGCAGTTGTTTCAGCTCGGGTGGCAAAGACTTGAATTGCTTGCCCTCCTTGAAGAAGTATAACCAATTATCCTCCGGTTGTAATGTGTCTGGTTTTTGCCATTTGGCTAACTCCAACACATGAATCGACAGATGATCATTCAACAACACGTCATAATGCCTGTCGTAACATTCAAAATGATGATGACAAGCTGAGGAATTCTTTATTAAGCTGCCAGTTAATAGCCAAATTGAAATCACAGGTTTGAGTTTGTCAAACCCAACGCCCTCGGTTAATTGGCCTTGATAAATATCGCCCCAATTATGCAGCATACGAAAAGCAAGGTATTCGGACGTTGCCACCTGTACTTCTATCTGATAGGTATTGCCGTTTTCATCTTGCGCTCGAATATCTACAATAGATAGTTTGTCTTCTAAATAATCCTTTTCACAATAAGGATTATTCACCACAATTTGTGTTATCAACGAAAGCGGCTTCAATATGGCGTTAAGAAAATCTATCAGAAGTTTTTCATGGCCAACGGCTGCAAGGATTCTTTTAAAAACACAATCTATAGTTGGGTCTATGAAATATTTCACAATCGAACCTCAAAAACTGGATATAACAACAGTATAAAATATAAACAGTGATCTTACAATAAATACTGGTTATTTTTACAGCTTTAAGGTTCGGTTAAAAGGGGTGAAACCCATCACAACCAGCTAGGCTTGACGATGCAATTTAACGACTACCAAATTTTACGCACACTTAATTCCAACAATTCAAAACAAGGCCCTAAAAAGTTATTGAAACTTTAAATCCCCTAGCTCAACAACCCCCTTCAACCGAGCAAAAGTAGTCATGTCCTCGCTGGCCATCATAGGTTCATAATCAGGGTTTTGCGCCAGCAACTGATACTCACCCGGCCCCAGTTTATTCACCATACGCAGCAAATACTGATCATCGCCCGTCACATCTTGGCGTTCAATCGCAACAATTTTGCCGTTGTTGCTACCAGCTGCTATAGGCGAAATGATTTCAAGCAACAGGTAGTCATTGTTTTTTATCGGGTTTTTACCGCCGTTCATTGAATTGCCTTTTGCTTTGGCGATAAAGTGTTTTGCGGGATTCAATTTGCCGTAAGACAAAGGTAGTTGACGCATTTCAATGTTGTCGGTGTCGTGAGTGCTTGAGGCGAAATGACCACAGGCGATCTTGAGATCTGAGAAATATGGAACTTGCTGCATTAATTCTACGGGTAGCGCCACAGGTTTTGCCGATTTGGCCGTTACTTTGCGTTCGTTGTAGCGATAAAAACCATAATTGACCAATTCTTGCGTCAGGTTTTCAAAGCTCTCAAAATGAATTGCCTCAACTCGCTCAGCACAGGTAAAGGCTTGTTCTTCTACAGTAAAAAACAACTTAGCGTTTGCCTTTTTCTGGGCTGGGGTTGGTATTGCCCACGCTTTAATTGGGTTTGTTTTCCAATAGTTGTGCCACTTACTTTGTAACGCTGTGGGCAAGTTGTCAAAACCCTGAAAATCACTGTGTAAATCAGGTAGTAATACGCGTCTGCGATGTAATATTTCCCAGCTTTGCAGCGCCAACTGTAAAGTTGTGGGCGGCTTGCTGAACCCATCTAATTCTAACATGGCTTCTAGCGTCACCATCTTGAAAGACTTGGTTAGTGTAGTGGTTTCAAGTTCACGAAAGTATGCTTGATGCGAGGCCACGCAGGCAGCTTCATTGGCCGACAAATCACCTTGTGTATCAACAAAAGTCAGCCACTGCTCATGTTCTTTACGTATTGCATCTAAACCGCCACGAGCTTGCACAAACTCGGGCAGTGATGGTCTACGGCCCAACATTTCTTTAAGTGATTGATAAAGTGCTGCTTGTTGATCAAACCGAGTGGCAGTGAGTTTTTCCATAAACTCTATGACTTCTATGTCGTAATTGACAAAGCAGCCGTCAGGTAATTCCAAGGTTTCGTTTCTGGCATTTTTGGTAAAGGCATTTCTGGCTTTATTGCTAGCGCCTACTTTAAACAGTGCCGTTGCTTTGCGGAAAAAGCTAATGTGATTACCAATGAAGTCGAGTACGATGAGTTTGCTTTTACCTGCGTTTGTACGCAGCCCCCTGCCGAGCTGTTGCAAGAAGATAATGGCCGACTCGGTCGGTCGTAACATCAACACGGTATCGATTGACGGCAAGTCGACACCTTCGTTGAACAAGTCTACCGAAAAGATAATATCAACTTCACCTTTGGCTAGCTTTTTAAGTGCTTCTTTTCGTTGCACTTTTGATTCACTGTGTACAGAAATGGCCTTTACATCATGATTATTAAAGTAGTTCGCCATAAAATCTGCATGTTTGCGAGATATACAAAAAGCCAAAGTGCGCTGCTGGTGATGTAGCTGCCATTGATCAAAGTTATGTTTTGCGCGGGCTACGGTGGCCAATTGGTTAAACAGTTGGTCTGGGTCAAACTTGCCGTTACGCCACTTAATCTCTTGATAATCTACAGCTTCGTCATAAAGTCCAAAGTAGTTAAACGGACAAAGCTGTTTAGATTCAATGCCTTCGAACAAGTCTTTGCGGTAAACTTCGTTGTCATCGCACAAGGCAAGAATATCTACCTGATCGGTGCGTTCTGGCGTTGCTGTCAACCCCAGCAAGAATTTTGGGGTAAAGTGTGCCAGTAATTGTTTGTATGTTCGTGCAGCTGCGTGATGAAATTCATCGACAATGATGTAATCAAAATGGTCTTTCGCAAATTTGTTTAAATGATTTGTACGCCCCAACGTTTGTATTGACGCAAATAACATGTCAGCTTCTAGCTCTTGTTTTTTGCCAGTGTAATAACCAGCCGATACCCCAGTTTTGATCTTTAAGAAAGTTTGCTCTGCTTGCTCAAGTATTTCTTCTCGATGCGCCACGAACAATATTCTCTGAGCGTTAACAGCTGTACTATCAAATGCTGCTAACCATGTTTTGCCAAGCCCCGTAGCAAGTACAACTAGCCCACGGCGATACCCTTGTGCTCTTGTTTGTGTCAAGGCAACCAAGGCTTCTGCCTGAATAGGATTTGGCACAGGTACTTCTATTGGTTCATCAACTTCCAGTAAACCCGGGATCACTTTAGCCCGTTTAGGGATCCGCTTTTGATAGCTTTCAATCCAGCCATTACTTAATATTTTACAGCGTGAGTCTTTAAACAGATTGTCGAATTGCCCTAAGATCTGGGTAAAGCGGGCTTCATCTTGCAGGCGGTCAACACACAAATTCCATTCCAAACCATTACGCAATGCCATTTTGGTGATGTTGCTCGACCCTACAAAAGCGCAACCTTGGTCGCGGCCATTGCTAAATGCACGAACAAACAAATAGGCTTTCATGTGAAAGCTTTGCTTTTGCCCACTTTCAAAAATCCTAACATCTGCCCCTTGCGCTTTAAGCACTAGTAAAAGTCGAAGCGCTTCAGGACTGGTAAAATATAGGTAATCTCCAGTCAAAAGATTGATTTTAGCTTTACGCCGTAGTGCATCAGTCAACGATTCAAACAAAAGGCTAAGACCTTGCTCAGTAATAAAAGCTGCGGCAATATTAATTTCAGATGCATGGTCAATAGCCGACAGCAAACCGGGCAAAAAGTGGTCGTCGCCACCAACCGTTAAGTGTTTCTCGGGAAAACGAGCTGTTTCAATATTCACCGCTCCAACCAACGCACTAACCCATTGCTGTTCACTGCCTCTCAACGGCGTGGTTTCGCTCCATATTCTATGAACATATACCTGCGCGTTTTGCTGCAACAATTCATGCAAGCTTGTTTTGGTGTAGTTATTGAAGAACCGACCTTTGTCATCGACAGTCTCATCGTTACCCCACTTAAAAGACATAAAGGCAATACCGCCGGGTTTTAGGGCTTTCATCACTCTGGCCAGTACGTGCGGCATTTGTGATTTGGGGCAATGTAGTAAGCTGGCGCAGGCCCATATTGCGTCGAATTCTCGGTCGTAATCGAGTTCTAAAAACGATAGGTGATGAACAGGCTGACCTATGTGTTTTGCGGCTAGTTTGGTTAATGGTTCACAGCTGTCTATTGCGGTGACTTTAAATCCAGCGTCGATAAAGGCTTTGCTATCGCGGCCGCTGCCACACCCCAAATCTAATATATGGGCGCCGGGTTGCAGCTTGCTTATTAAGGGTGCGTGAATGTTGTCGACGGCAAAATTTTGGCTCTCAAGAGCATAGTTTTTTGCATTGTTTAGGTAGTAGTTGCTTGTTGTCCATTGGGCTTGATAACACGCCACCAGCGGTATATCGGCAGGCGACCAATTGAGCGTGTGTAATTGGTCGGGTGTTAACCATAATATTTGGTCGTGGTCGAGCAGTTGTATTTCGCCGCCAGTGTGGCGGACTTTATAGGCCAGTAAGCGGATGGTCTTTTCAGGACCTTTACCTTCAATATGATGAATATTCTCGCCAACAACGTCGCCGATTTGGCTTTGTATGCCCAGTTCTTCTTCGAGTTCGCGCATTAAGCATTGGCGGGCAGTTTCGCCGGGTTCTATTTTACCACCGGGAAATTCCCACAAACCGCCATTGTGGCTGCCGGGTTTGCGTCTGGCCGCTAGTACCTTGCCTTGATGTTCTATTATTGCCGCCGCAACGTCTATCACTATTTTGCCTTTTTAGTTTTTGATGTGCCCAATTCGCGGGTTATTAGTTGCCTTTTTGAAATGGCTTCGCCATTTATCGTAGCGGGGACGCAACTCCTACCTTGATGTTCTATTATTGCTGCCGCAACGTCTATCACTGCCAGTTTCATTATATGTTGTTAAGGTGCAGACGTTATATTGTTGTGGTCGTTTTTGCAATGTTTGGGTTTGTTGCGGGTTGCCTAAGTGCTTTAAAGCATATTAGAGACCGCGATATAACAGAATTCCTTCTTATGGTATCGGCTAATTTAAAAGCAATGGACTTGACCCAACGTTTAACGATAGACTTTATTAAAACTATGTTCAATTACACTATCAAATTTGGTAATGCAGACAACATAGAGCAACTAAATGAGGTGGGGCGACAACTACCCCAACCAGTACGAGGTGAATTTATGACAGCAGCAGAAACACTACGAGCTTGGGGAGAAGAGCAGGGTATCGAAAAAGGCATCGAGAAAGTTGCGATAAACTCACTCAAAGAAGGTGCAGATCCAAGGTTTGTCGGCCGTATCACCGGACTTGAGATGTCGATTATCCTTAAATTAAAAGCGCAGTTAGAAGACCAAAGCAAAGATAAATAAAACACGCCAATCAGCAAAAATTGAACGGTACACTGTGCCTACCGTTCTTTTGCTTTTATGTTAATAATCTACGTTATCCAATCTCCATTCTGAACGTAGCCCCAATCTCCACATAATCCCGATATCAATCTGAGTAACAAATGAATTCGATGGGCGAGGCTGAAATATGAAAGTTCTATACGCCAGTTTGCTGCTATGGCTTTTGGTTTGGCCGAACGCCGCTCAAGCGACTTCATGTCAGCCGTACCAAGATAATTATATTATGCTCTGTCAGCAAGGCGGCTGCTTAAATGGTTATCGACATTATGACGTGCACACAAGCGGCGCTTGTGGCCGTAGGCCCGTTGTCGATGTATTGATTGATAAGAACATCACCACAATGACAAGTCAGGTTTACCTGTCTTCCAAGTTTGCTGAGCAACCGGGCATTTATCTGTTTAGCCTTCATCAGCAGGTTTTTTGGTTGAGTTTAAAACACTCCAATCACCAAGAAATGATGGAAAGCTATGCCAAAAGATCTGACAATTCAAGAGTGCGTAGCAACATTGAGATAGCCAAGGAGGTTTTGAGCAAAAACCTACCGCTTAGAAAACCGCTAAATTACACTGATGCTTTGCACAAACTCCACGATTCGGCTAGTAAAAAACAATTACAACAATGGCGCCAAGAAGACATCGAGGAAGCCGATTTTGCGCTATACAAATGGTATTTTTTTAGCGGGCTAAACATTCTGGTTTTATTGCTCATCGGTGTTATTTTGCTTTTCACGACCAGACGAGTGATTAAACCTAAGTTCAACACACCAACCAAAGAATATGTTGCACAACGTCTTAGACCACTGGCTATTCAGGTGCTCATAATATTGGCTAGCGGTATATATAGTGCTTATGTTATTTGGGATATGTGGCTAGGGATGTTATACGTACCTTTTATGTTAATTCTTTTACTGGCTGAATTGTCGGTTATGCTTGTGCAAGTGGTTATCACAAGAGATAAACGTTCGAACCATTAGCCAATAAATCGTCCAGTATTAAACCAACAAATTCAGGCGTTTTACCTGAAGGTACAGTGATTCAAATTAATTTTACTTTTTAGTTTGACAAAATAGGATGTCGGGACTATAACTATCGTCGTCATAATAACAACAACTGTCCAACAATAAGAATTGAATCATGACTAAACCCCTGTCTGTTAACTCATTTTTGTATGTACTTGTTACCTATTGCTTTATTGCACCTGCTATTTCTGCCTGCGCTTCTGTTCATCATACCAACAACACGATTAATACTTTTATTGCCAACGACCAGTCGGTTTTTAATGGTGCACAAAAAGGTTATGTGAATGTCGGCAAGGGCAATGTGACCTTTATCCACCGCGACCTTGTCACTAAAGGCAACCTGCCAATTTTAATGTCTCGGGTTTACGATTCGAGCCTTGGTAACAGCAGTGATTTTGGGCTGGGCTGGCAGTTGTCGTTAAACGAATCAATTGTGCCCTCCAAAGGTGGCGCTTTGTCGTATCGAGACGGTTGTGCCACTGTTCACCGCCTTAATCCTGCCATTGTGGGTTTTTCAGTCGACCCTTTTGAGAATGGTGATATTCGTTCGGTCACCTTAAATGCCCGTGGCGTCTTACAACTGAGTTACCTTAACGGTAAGCAAAAGCAGTTTAAAAAGTTTGGCAACCAATATTTGTTGGTCAGTGTGTTAGACCAATACAGTAATCGCATTCAGTTAAGTTACAACAATAAGCAATTGAGTAAGGTGACAGGCAATCACGGTCAATCTATTGATATCAAGCGCGACCAAAAAGGTCGGATAACCCTTATCACCGACAACAATAATCGTTTTGTCACTTATCATTATTCACAGCAAGGTTTGCTCGATACAGTAGATGATTTAACTGGTTTCAGTTGGCATTATCAGTATCACGGCAATGGGTTACTCCACAAAGTGGTCGACCCCACAGGCCAACGCGCTGCAATGTTTAGGTTTGATAAAAACAACAGGGCTTCAACTGTCAAAATAGGCAACAATAAACACAGTTATCGCTATCAAGGCGAGACAACTCTGGTTAAAGACACCAAAGGTAAAACCACCACATTTGTTCAAAATGCCAATGGCATTACAACCACAGTGACCAATACCAAGGGGTTTGTCAGTCGTATTGTGTTAAATGAAGAGTCTTTAACCCACAGACATTGATTTACCACTACTGACAGCTAAAGTTTAGATAAAGCATCAACTTATTAAGGTCTTCAATGTCTATTAAAACCCCATCTTTCAAATGGTTATGTTCTGTTTCTATGGTCTTTGCATTTTTGTTTGCCAGTGGTGCCGCCCGGGCTGGTGGAGGCTTTGTAGATTTTAATTTATATCCCTATTTAAGTGATGTTGATACCGACAGTGCCTTCACCCTCAATATTGCCAAAAAGCTCCCTAAACGCTTTTCTTATTTCAGTTTAACCAATCTTTATAGCGCCACTGGCGATGATTTTTTAGGTGATTCACTGCTTTATTATACTGAGCAAAACCTCCGCTGGCAGGTAGCTGAAGACTCGCCATTTGATTTGACCTTACAGATGAACTTTCGCAGTGGTAGTAAAAATAATCGCCATCGTCTTGGGGTGCGCTGGCGCCTTAACAATACCAAAGCGCTAGCGTCATTTTTTGAGTCGCTGAACTTGTCTTATTCTATCAACCTACACGCGATTCAGTTTGATCATGAAGACGCAACCGTATGGCAGATGGAGCATGTATTAACCATGAAGTTTCCATCCATCAGTAACCGTTTGTACCTTAGCGCATTTGTCGACCATACTTTTAATCAAAACTTACCTGCAACGGTCCCTAATAACCCCATCGTTGCCGAAATGCAATTGGGCGTTCGATTGGTCGACAGCCTATATTTTATCAGTGAATATCGACTCAATCAGTACCGGCGCAGTCACGTCAACAACCTAGCCATTGGTATACAGTATAAAAAGGCTTGGTAATTTATTTCCTATTTCGTTCGATATGCTACAGTTTTGGGGTGACCAATAAAAATACTAGCTTTATAAGCAGTGGGCAAATTAACGATTTATGATCTCCGAATTCAAACCCTTTTTTCAGTTAAAATCCAGCGAACAACGCTATCAATATGCATTGCTGCGTATTTTTCAACAATATCGTCCAAGCCATTGTTTTGTTGCCAAATTTATTGACCATGGACAAAAAGTCAAGGTGTTGTGCCACTTGCATGACGGCCACATTGCCGACAATTTTATTTATGACCTAAATAGTACCCCCTGCGAACAAGCCAAAATATCAACCCAACTGTATTGTATCGCCCAAGGTGCGCAAGCGCAGTACCCCGATGACCCAGCCCTGCGCAATTGGCAAATAGAAGGTTATCTGGCAACCACCCTAATGCTGCACGACGCTCATCCTATAGGTATTTTGGTATGCATGTTTGACCAACCTATCGACCAATCGAAGCATAATTTTAACCGTTTTAATGAACTCGGTTATGTTATTGGCGGCGAACTAAACCATCAACACGATTTTAGTTCGCAACAAAAATTGCTCGACCAACTGGCTGCGGGTGAAAGACTGGCCAAACGTGGCAGCATGCACTTTACACCCGGCAGTGGTGAAATCATTTGCTCAGACGAGATATTCAATATCTTGCACCTAGAGCGCTCCACCAAGGTAAGTTTGACTTTACTGCTAAAAATGATTCATAGCGCCGATAGAAACAAAGTAAGAAACGGCATTGAATCATTACTCAAAGACAAATCGAGCACCTTAGATATATCGTTTCGGGCAAAAGTTAACGGCCAACAAAAATTTCTAATCATGCACAGTGATTTTGTGTTTGACGGCGATTCTCAAGTCAGTAGTTTGCACATTAGTTTGGCGGATATCTCCCAGACTTATGAGTTAAACGAGCAACTCAGGCTGTCTAATTTTGTTTTTGAGCATACCGCAGAAGCCATAATGATCACCGACAAAAACAATCGTATTGTTGCTGTCAACAAAGCCCTTGAGCGCACCACTGGCTACCGCAAAAAAGAGTTATTAGGCAAAGACCCCATAGTTTTTTCGGCGGGTAAGCAAGACGCCCATTTTTACCGCCAAATGTGGAAAGACATGGTCAGCGCCGGCCACTGGAAGGGTGAGGTGTTTAACCGCCATAAAAATGGCGATGTTTTCCCTGAAGAGCTGTCGCTCAACATCGTCAAAAACGAACAAGGCGAAACCATCAATTATGTCGGCATATTCCGTGATATCTCAGAGCGCAAGGCAACCGAAAAGCAGCTGAGCTTTTACGCCAACAACGAGCCATTAACCGGGCTGTCGAACCGCCGGGCCTTTATCGAACGTATTGAGCACCATATTTTTGTGTCTAAGCGTCACAACGCGCCATTTTCGTTATTGTTCTTCAATATCGACCGTTTTAAAGAAATTAACGATGTGCACTCTCATGAAACGGGCGATCTTCTATTGCAAGCCGTTGCCAGTCGTATACTCAAAAACGTGCGTAAAGAAGACATTGTGTGCCGTTATGGCGGTGACGAATTCACCATTTTGTTGGTTAACACCCCGCAAGATAAAGCAGCTATTGCTGCCGAGAAATTTTTGGCTCAAATGCGCACGACTTTTTTACTCAAAGAGATATCACTAGACGTCACAACCAGTATCGGCATTGCCCAGTATCCCGACAGTGGCCTTAACGCAGCCGAACTATTACGTAATGCCAACCATGCCATGACTAGCATTAAAAATGATGGGCGCGATGGCATTGCTTTTTACAATGACAAGCTCCAATCGAAATATCTTAAAAAGCTGTCATTGCGCAGCCAGCTCAAAGAGGCAATTGCCAACCAAAGTTTTGAGGTGTATTACCAACCGATTGTTGACTTGTACAAAAACGAGATAAATAAATTTGAAGCCCTAATACGCTGGCCAGTCCCGGGTGGCGGGTTTATTTCTCCGGGGGAGTTTATTCCCATCGCCGAGGAGTTCGGGTTAATACACCCCATTGGCAACTTTGTATTGCAGCGAGCCTGTGCCGACTTGAAAAAGCTCCACAATCGAGGTTTTGATCAGGTTGTTTTTTCGATAAACCGTTCAATCAGCGAATTTGGCCATGACGTTGATGGCGCAGCGATTATCTCGCAAACCATTGTGGCCAACGGCTTACCTTATGAGGCCATTGTCATTGAAGTCACCGAATCGGTGGCAATGTCGTCTAACGAACACACCGAGCAAGTGCTGGCCAAACTCAAAGAATATGGTATTCGTATTGCACTCGATGATTTTTGCACAGGTTATTCTTCATTGAGTAATTTGATTGAATATAAAAGTGACTTTCTCAAAATTGACAAGTCATTCATCGATGCCATTTGCACCGACAAGAACCATCAAATATTAATCTGTGCGCTAATAGATTTGGCAACAAAGCTTGAAATGCAGGTTATCGCAGAGGGTGTCGAAGATAAAGCGCAGCTAGAACTGCTGCGAGAGTATGGTTGCCAGTATATTCAGGGCTATTACTACAGCCCTGCCCGGCCTTTAAAGCAATGTATTAAGTTGTTAGAAGATTGGCCACAAATCTAAGCGTGTGTCTTTTCTATTGCCAAGGTTGGAAACAAATGTAACAAACAACCTTTGCCTTTAAATGTCAGGCGGTAGGTAGGCTCGTTTTCTTGACTGCCAGTACTACCAGCTTGTTCTAACACCCCTTTTTCTATCAAAAAGTCGAGCATTTTGGTCGACATTTTAGTCGACATGCCAGCCAATTTAGCTTTGGCTGCAATATCCATTTTAGTCGCCACCCCTTTGAATGAATACAACGCCCGCATCACTACGGCTTCGGCATCTGACAAGTCAGGTATAGGCCCTACATAGGCTGGGTACTGGTTTGCAGGGAACTTACCGTAAATACGTTTATATGACTCTTGAATAGCCTGTACGTCTTCGTTTTTGTCATCGGTTAATTGGTATGAATGAAAAACACCTGAAACTTTATTGAGGTAGTCGACTTTGGCCAAAAATATTGGCAAGCCGCTGTCTTTGGCAACGTGGTAAAAGCCAGTTTTCCACTTGTCTACTGGGCCTCGAGTACCTTCTGGGGTAAACAAGAAGAATATACGCTGGTTTTTGTGGCGTTCGACGAATGCACGAATTTGATCAACCTGACCCGTAGGCCCCGACGAACGGTCGATTGGAATGGCGCCCAACCACAGCATAAAACGGCCCATTACGGGGATTAGACACCAGCTGCGTTTAATCGAAAAGTACATTTTAATGTCGAGGAGAATGGCGGCGCCCAAAGCAAAGATAAAATCCCAGTTGGAAGTGTGCGGAGCAGCAATAGTGATACCAGCCCCCATAGGTGCGCCATCTGCGGGTTTCCAGCCTTTAACTTTGAAAAAAATCTTGAAGAGGAATTTGAGGAAGTATTTGGCAAAAATGCCATCAAAAATGGTTTTATCCCGAATCTGTATGTTTTTTTCAGCCATGGATACCTCTTCGGTGAATGCCGTTTTAACGCTTTTTGTTGAAAAAATCAGCGATTAACACTGACGCTCAAGTTTGAGCGACAATTTAGCAAATTATAGCACACAAAGCGAGTACCGGAGGTTGAAAGGGGGCATGGTAGTTTCGTCGCTGTGCCGATGAGGCGAGGGTGAGCAATACGCCAGAGTTTGCAGAGCATAAGCATTACTTCCAAACTCTGGCTGTAGTATTAAAAACGAAAATTACAGCTTCATTGTGCTGCGAAGCAACTATTGCCTTCGGCGCGACGACACGAGGCTGTAAATTAAATTGTGTAGCCACCTACCGATGAAACAACACAATTTCCTTTCGTGCCGAATCTAACCAGGTATACAACAACTGTCCGCGCTCAAAGTCGATATCATCAACCTCCCAAAAGCTGTCGATGGGTTTTGGTATCAACAAAGTGGTGAGCCTTTTGCTTGAGGTATTGAACAACCATAATGTTTTGCTGCGGTTAAGCATCACCAATTGGCCACTTTTGTAGAGGAAACGCCGCCCTGCCCTAACTTTCTCCATGCCCTGCACAGGTTCGGCCTTGCCATCTTTAAGTTGCATCACCTGAGTTTTTTGATCGGTGAAATACAAAGTACCCGCGCCATCTAACTGCGCCCATTGGGTATAACCTGCGTGTAGTTGTTTGTATTTGCTGCTACCGATGTCAAACAACACCACTTTGCGCTGTTGTTGGTTTTTTTCACCTTCTATTATGCCCAACAATACCTGACGTTGATTAACCCATTGGTAAATATTCACCACTTTAAAGGGGGCATCAAACACTTGTACTTGGCCATCAAGTCCTAGCAGTTGCAGTTGTTTTTTGACTGCGGCCACCAGCACTTTGCCGTCTTTTGACCACACAAATGAGCTTATTTCACCATTACCGCCAAAATTGCTAAGCTGACGTAACTTTTCGCCCTCTCCTAACCAAATTTCCTCTGCGCCACTGCGATTTGAAACAAAGGCAATTTGACTCCCCTGCGGCTGATACTGGGCATGAAGGTCTTGCACTATTGAACGGTGCAAAATGGTTTGTTGCGCCTTACGCTTTTTGGTCGGCCAGCGATACTGCCCTATATCAACATCTAATATGCCCATAGTGGCCGCAACACTTTTGCCATCGGGATGATAAACCGGGTTATAAATATCTTGCACAGTCGCAATAGGGTGTTCGGTAAATTCACCCTTGAGGTTTATTTCAAACAAAGTATTCATTGCGCTAACCAATAATATATCGCGCGAGGGATGCCAACTTGGATCCCACCAATGAAAATCTGAATATTGTTCGGGAATTTTCAGTTGCAACTGCTCAGTCTTACCCGTTGTCACATCAACAAAGGCCAAACTGGTGTTTTGCATCACATCATGCTGAGTAACCGCCAACTTGCCATTACGAGCAGAGTACGTAAGTGCTTGAATACGTTTATTGTCTGGCAGATATAAAGAAGCGACTTTACCGTCGTTCAAAGACAAGCTTTTCACCTGATTGACTGAGCCGTCATCGGCAACAAAGGCAATTTTGTCATCACTTAACCAATTCACCCCTATATAACTTTGCTTTTTACACGCCAACAAAACCCGTGGCAGTTGCTGCGAATTTTTCGCTAGAGTAAACGACAGCGCCCGTATGTCTCGGCAACCTTCGTACACTTCTTGCCCATGACATGCGGTCACATACGAAAAAGCCAATTGTTTGCCATCAGGCGACCATGCAGGAGGGCCATAAACAGCTTCTTCTTTAGTCAGCTGATATTCACGATTTTCAATCAAATCTCTGGCCCAAAGCTGGCGTTTGCAAGCGCCAGTAAAGCGGGTAAAGGCAACGTAACGCCCATCGGGCGAAAATGCGGCGTAAAACTCTTTGTTGTCGGTAGCGGTTAAAGGGGTTAAATGCGAAAACTGCCCAGTTTCATTTTGTGGTTTGGCCGTAATTAAAGTGAACAGCAATACGCCAATAATGATCAATAAAACCAATGCACCTAATTGCGGATACGCACCATTTGATTTGTTGGAGGTAGGTGGTTTTTGTTCTAACTCTTTGGCATCAACTAGAGAGTCTCGCCAGTCAACATTAGCCAGCAGGCTATAACCAACTTTTGGGTGAGTGGCAATGACCTGTTGTGCTTTGGCATCATCACCAAAGGCTTTACGTAATTGAGCAATGCACCGTTGCAAGGCATTGGGGGCAACCACCACATCTGGCCACACTTTGGCGAGAATGGTTTCGTGAGCAACTACCTCACCTTGGTTTTCGGCCAGTATCAACAATACCTGTAACACTTTGGGTTCCATCGATACGATGTCATCTTCGGCAACGATTTGCGAGCGGGTCATGTCTACCCGGTAGCTACCGACAAAAAATTCAGTCATGTTTGCTCTTGTTTTTGATTTTTTATAGACCCTCAGTATAACGCCAAAGCCTTGATTTTACACGCCATCAGCATTCCATCAGCTATTTATCAGCTCGCCTACATGGTGTTATCTCCTGAGCCCGCCCACTATTGCCTCAACATTTATTGCAACCAACAGCCTCAATCAAAGGCAAGGAAACTGAACATGCGTCAATCACTAAACCATCTGTTTTTATTATTCGCTTTGGCACTGTGCTCGCTCACAGCTGCGGCCAACACAACGCTAACTTTTGGATTTGAAGAAACCATTAAGTCAACCATATTAAACGAAGAACGAATTATTTACGTTAGCCTACCCAACGGCTACAAAACCAACACGTCAATGCGTTATCCGGTATTGTATACCCTCGATGGCAAAACCCACTTTAAACGCGTTGTTGGCACCGTTGAATGGTTGAGTGTGTCGGCTAATATGATCCCCCGGCACATTGTGGTTGCTATCACCAACGTTAACCGTTTTCGCGATTTCACCCCAACTAAACCTAAAAGCGCAGGAGATCGCCCCGCCGGAGGTGCCGACAAGTTCATCGGTTTTATTGGTAACGAACTGATCCCCTACATAGACAAAAAATACCGCACCACGCCATATCGCACATTAACTGGCCACTCACTGGGCGGCTTGCTCACCCTACACACGCTGTTAACTCGCCCTGATATGTTTAAATCTTATGTCGCCATGAGCCCTTTTGTTCGCTTTGACGACAACGAGATTGTTAACCGCGGCGCTAAAACGCTTAAAAGCAGCAGTGAATTAAACGCTTCATTTTTCATGACGCTAGGCAACGAACCCACTCTGTTACCCGCCTACAAACAGCTCGAATCGATATTAAGCAAACAAGCACCAAAAGGTTTAAAGTGGGAAAGCCACGTTTATGACCTTGAAACACACATGTCTACGCCCAGCAAAACCCTGCACAACGCATTGGTTTCAATCAGTTTATATGCAGGCTGGCAGCTAAGCCCGGCATTAATCGCCAAAGGTGTTGATGCTATTAAAGCGCATTACCACAAGCTATCAGTAGAAATGGGCGCACCTGCTAAACCACCCCAAGACAGCATGAACGTATTGGGTTATAGACTGCTCGGCGAAAAGAAAATCGAAGAATCTATAAAAGTGTTTAAATACAATATCGAGCTATATCCACAAGCCACCAACCCTTATGACAGCCTTGCTGATGCGCTCGAAGCGGCGGGTAAATTAACCGAAGCGAAAGCCGCACTCGAAAAGGCCGTTAAAATAGCGACCACCAACAAAACCCGCAACCTAGCTCAGTTGCAGGCCCACTTGAAAGATGTCACTATGAAACTCACAAAATTGTAATCAAGGAAAAACTAGGGTGAAATTTAAAGCGGCTTTTATAACAACCTTATTACTGTGCCAGTTATTGCTGAGCAACAATACATCGGCCAACGAGCCAATCAGTCCAGTCACCCTAAATTTAGGTGAAAAAGTCACGCTAACCTCAAAAGTAATGGGCAACCAGCGCGAGCTTTATGTGCGGTTGCCACCGGGTTACAGCGAATCAAAACAACACTACCCAGTGATTTATTTGCTCGATGCCAATTTGACTTACGTCAAAAACATGTATTTTCATAGCATCGCCTTAATAGATCGGATGGAAAAAAACGGTTCCACCGGCGATATACCGCAATCGATTGTCATCGGCCTACCCAACGAAAGCTTCGGCCAATGGCACCAAGAAACCACAGGTAAACCCGAGGTTTTAGCGCGCTATTTGGTCGAAGAACTTAAACCTTGGGTGAAAGAAAATTACCGCACGTTAGATAATCAGGTATTGATTGGCCAGTCGTATTCTGGCTCGATGATACTAGGTGCCTTAGCCAGATACCCCGGCAGCTTTGATACAGTGATTGCCGCCGATTCTATTTTCACAGGGCAAAGCGCAATGGAACAAACCATCAGCGTCTTTGAAAAAACGCCTAAGGCCCCCAGCAACAACCGACCTTTAATTTATGCCGTGCAAAGTGAAAAAGAAGACACTGACGTATTATTTCTCAAAAAATCGCTAGCAAAATCTAACCCCGGCGCTGTCAACATCATTCGCGAAACGTTTTTGTTAGAGAACCATAGCACCGTGATTTATCAGGCTATAAACAATGGTTTGCGCCGTCACTTTGATGATTACAAACGCCCAAGTCACGCGTTATTGGCGACCAAAGATTTTAAATATGCAGATATCGTCGACTTTTTTGCCAAAAGAGATAAAAAATATCAACTGACCACCACCGACAAATACCTCAAGTCATCGGTTGGTCATGTCGCCTATTATTACCTCACCAATAAACGATTTGCGCTGGCTTGGCCTTTGTACGATATGAATGAAAACAAACGCTACGTTAAATACATTATCAACCGCATTGCCCAGCGTTTGTTCAATAAAAATGACTTTCAAGACGCGTTAACGGTATGGACGCATTTAAGCAAACAATTTCCAGACTTACCCACCGCGCAACATGGTTTGGGTAAAGTTTATGAAAAGCTCAACCAAAAAGACCAAGCACTAGCGGCCTATAAAAAGGCAGTGGAGTTGGCAACGGCGCAAAAAGATGAAGATTTGGCGGATTTTAAAGCGAGTTTGAAACGGTTTAAAGAAGCGCAATAGTAATGCTAGATTTTAATTATTCAACCGTGACATCGCTTTTCGATAAACGTCATTACGCTCTCGTTTGCCAACAGCAAGAACTGTTACAATCACGACATCATCTTCAACACGGTAAACTAAACGATAACCTGACTGGCGCAGCTTAATCTTATATAGGTTATCCGCGCCCGACAGTTTGGCTGCTGGTACGTGTGGATTCTCAAGGCGTTCAACCAATTTCTTTTTAAATTGTTCTTTGAGCGTTGCGCCCAATTTATTCCATTCTTTATGCGCACTTCTTTTAAACTCTAGGCTATAGGTCATCAATACTTACCGCAATACTCGGTTCATTTTCACGTTCTTTGGCCAATGCCAAAAGCTCTAAATCATCAAGTCTGTCTACCATCAACTCATAAGCAGCCGCTGGCACGCAGTAAAATGCGGGTTCATTTCGATTTAACACAGCAACAGGCTCACCAAACGCACTGGTTGCCACTTTCATCGGGTTTGATTTTAATTCAGTAATGCTTGCTGCAACATCAGCTAATATTCTAGCGGCCATTATAGAGGTCTCTTAATCAGTCTTTAATTAGGTCATATTAACCTTGAGTAACCCCTTTAACAACCCTCCTTTACAAAAAGCCGCCCAACCGAAATTCACCTAATTCCGCCGTTTATCACTATTACCCATTTTAACCGACTTGATTGTTTTATTGTGTTCGCACTAACGTAAACTACCCAGCTCGGAGCTAATTATGACCACAACTGCAACCGCAACCCCGATGACCCTTATCGACGTTTTTGTCGCCCCTCAGTCGCTTTTTGATCAACTCAAATCGGCTAAAAAATACAGCTATTTGGCACTCGCATTACTGATCGCTGTAACCGCAGGCGGTATTTATGGCTTTTTTGACGGTATGTCTACCGACTGGATAGTGCAGCAGCAAATGTTACACGTAGATGCGTCAGGCGCCGAAAAAGATGCCGCCGAACAATTTGTGCGTGATGCAGCCCCACATACTGGCACCTTAGGCGCAGTAATGGTTGTCATTATGACCTTAATCACTACCGCGATATATGCCGGTTATTTCGCACTTGCCCACAAAGCAGGTGGCGCCAACAAGCAACCTTTGACCTATGGCGACTGGTTCAGTGTTGGTGCATGGTCGCAAATGCCTATGTTGCTCAGTGCAATTGGTTTTATCGCGTTGTTTACCACCGCCGCAAGTCCTGATTTATCGATGAGCCTACCTAACTACGCTTCTTTAAATCAGTTGGTAACAGGATTCGTACCGGGCGACGCACTGTTCAATTGGGCTGAAACGCTTAACTTGTTCTACATTTGGTCGATTGCTTTGGTGAGCATTGCCTTCAAACGTTTGTCTGATATGTCGGTTGTTAAATCGGTAGTCTTGTCAGTTGCACCGTATGTCGTTGTATTTGGTTTGTGGTTCGCCGTTGCTTAAGTAGTCGCCTAATAAGGAGAGCAAAATGAAAAAACTCGTTACTTTTGGCTTAATTATCGCACTGCTGGTGACTTTAGTTGCCGTACGTAAAATGAAAGGCGACCATGCTGAACTGGTGGTCACTAGCGAACAGGCGACTGAACAGGTTCTATCTGACAGCATATTAGCTTCTGGCAATTTGGTGTTTAACACCCAAATTCAAATTCGCTCTGAAGTCACCGGTATTGTGACCCAAGTGTTAGTTGAAGAAGGCCAATTGGTTGAACAAGGTCAAGTGTTAATGCAGTTAGATCCCACCGCCTTTGAAGCAGATGTCGCCAGTTATCAGGCGGCGGTTAATGCCCAAAGTATCGAGATTGAGTATGTCACTGAACTGAGCCGTGATTTACAACGTCAGGTAAACCTCAAGCAAAAACTGTTTGCGCAAAATCTGGTGGGTCAAGATCAAGTCGACTCACTGGCCAGTCAATTTAAGGTGTCACAAATCAAGGTTAAGGCGGCCAAAGAAAGCCTTAACCAAAAACTGGCGGCACTAGATTTGGCTAAAGATCGATTGAACAAAACCACCTTTAAAGCTGCAATGCCCGGCCTTATCTCAGCGGTAGATGTTAAACCCGGCGAAACAGTGATTGCCGGTACCACCAATATTGTTGGCTCTGCGCTGATGACTTTGGCCGACCCACGCACCATTTTGGCCGAGTTACGTGTCGACGAAGCCGATATAGCCAGCGTTAAAGCAAATCAGCAAGTAGAAGTGTTCACCTCAGGCAGTCCAAAAACGGCATTAAACGGCAAGGTTGTTAGTATTGGCTCTTCTGCACGCTCAGCAGGGCAAGGCCGTGGTCTGATTTTCAGAGTAAAGGTGCTGATTCAAAGCAACAAACAATTATACCCAGGCATGAGCTGCCGAGCAGAAATCATTACCGCGCAGTCTGAGCCTGCCCTAAGTATCTCGCTTGCGGCGGTGCATCAGTCTGGCGACCAACATTTTGTTTGGCTGATTAAAAATGATCAGGCCAAAAAACAAATTGTGACCGTAGGCATGGCAACCGACACCAAACAAAGCATCACCTCAGGATTAGGTGATACTGATGTTGTTGTCACAGGCCCCAGCAGGCTAGTTAGCACATTGAAAAACGGTGTAGCACTTCGAACTAAAGATGCCGTCAAAACAAAGGCTGCCGCCTTATGAGTGAGCCAACAAACAAAGCCTCAAACGAGCCAGTAATATCTCTGAGCAATATTACCAAGCACTACCCAATGGCCGATGAAACGTTTTATGCACTACAAAACGTTAACCTAACCATCAACGCCAATGAATATGTGGCCATCACTGGCCCGTCAGGTTCGGGCAAGTCGACATTAATGAACATACTTGGCTGCCTAGACCCTGCCAGCAGTGGCGAATATAGGCTCGACGACCAAAATGTCGCCAGTCACTCAGAGGCTTATCTGGCCACGTTGCGCAATCAGGCAGTGGGCTTTATTTTTCAAAGCTTTAACCTGTTACCCAGAGCATCGGTGCTCACTAACGTGATGCAACCTTTGGTTTATCGCCTGATGAGTGGTTCTAGTCGTAAAAAAATGGCATTAGAAGCGCTCGATAGGGTTGGTTTGTCTGACAAAGTGAACAGCCTGCCCAATCAACTGTCTGGCGGTCAACGCCAACGAGTCGCCATTGCCCGAGCCTTGGTCACCAATCCGGCGATCATTCTAGGCGATGAACCCACCGGTAACCTCGACAGTAAAACCACGCTCGAAATAATGGCTTTATTTGACCAACTACACGCGCAGGGTCACACCATTATTTTGGTCACCCACGAGCAAGAAATTGCCGACCATTGCCATAGAGTGGTGCGCTTGGTAGACGGTCAAATAGAATCAGACCGCTTAAATCAACGCGCTAAGCCGTCTCAAGAAACTCCACCTCAAGACCAAACAAAACAGGTGATGCATGGGTAATTTATTACACGCAATAATCGAAGGGGCCAAAGCAGCTATCCAATCTATTTTTGCTCACGCCATGCGTAGTGCTTTAACAACTTTGGGTATTATCATCGGTGTTGCGGCGGTAATCACCGTAGTGGCCGTGATGGAAGGGTTAAGCTCAAATATCAGCAAAGAACTCGACGACATGGGTAGCGACATGGTCACGCTACGGGCCTTTACCAGCCCCGATCAGCAAATGTTAGGCTTGAGCAACAAGCTCAATTACGACGATTTTTTACAACTTAAAGCCAAAACCGATGGCGTTAGAGACATGACCGCCACCATGACCGCTTTTAGCTTGGGCGGCAGCGTAACATACGGGCGAAAATCAACCCAAACCATGATCACTGGCACCGACAGCAGCTATCAAAATGTGGTGAGCACCTATCCCGAATTTGGCCGTTTTTTATCTCAAAGTGACGACTTACGTAGGCGTAGGGTGGCCATCGTTGGTACCAGTGTCATCAAAAAACTCGATATGCCCGCCAACCCGGTCGGCGAATTCATTAACCTCAGCGGCGATTGGTTCAGAATAATCGGCGTGGCCGAAAGCCGTGGCCAAATGTTTGGCTTTGACCAAGACAATTATATCATTGCGCCTTTTAGTACCATTCGTTCTTTAAAAGGGGCTTCGGCCACCGACAACATCGACATATTATTTCGCCCTGAAACCGATGCAGACCTCAAGGGCATACAAGACCAAATGCGCCAAATTTTGCGTAAGCGTCACAAGTTAAGCGGCGATGACCCCGATTACTTTGAGTTCATTACCGCCGAAAAAACCCGCAAGCAGTTTGATTCTATCACCGGTTCAGTGACATTTGTCGCGGCAGGTGTGGTTGGCATCAGCTTACTTGTGGGCGGCATCGGCATAATGAACATCATGCTGGTCTCGGTGACCGAGCGAACCAAAGAAATTGGTATTGCCAAAGCCCTAGGTGCAACACCGCAGTTTATTCTGTCTCAATTTTTGATTGAAGCGCTGTTGCTATCGTTATTTGGCGGGGTGATTGGCTTGTTGCTAGGTTACGGATTAGCGGCACTCGTGGGACTGTCTATGCCCGGAGCCGGAGCGGTAACTGTGCCTATGTGGGCGATTTGGTTATCTTTTGGTTTTACCACCACAATTGGTGTAGTATTTGGGCTCGCGCCAGCCGTCAAGGCCGCAAAACTCAATCCGGTAGATGCATTAAGATATGAATAACAACAACTTAACACCTAATATTTCAAGCCCCAACATTTTTCCACCAAAAGCAGGCCCTAAAAATGACTGAACCAAAAGTTACCGGGCTGCGAAACTACTTTAGCCAAGGCTGGCAGCTTTCTAAACGCACCAGCAAAGGCTACCGTATCGCGATGATGATCGCTTTTTTGGTCAGCCTGGGTGTCAACGGCTCATTTTTAACATCAATTGACACCAATACCCTTGCAGAACAACGAGCGTTTATGTTGCGCTCACTTTTAGATCCGCTCGTATTCTTATTAGTATGCCACTTTTTGATTCGTCCCTACCTTAAACTCAGGGTGATCCATCATCAATATACGCTCAAAAACGTCTTGCTTTTATTGGGGTTTTTAATGTTGGGTGGGGTGATTTATTTTTCTTTGACTCTATACCTTGGTAAGCTCGGACCGATGGTAGAAGCTGACTTTCAATCAATGCAACTGGTCTCGGGCACGGGTGAGATAGACGCCGTTTTTAGTCATTCAATGTTATGGGGTCTTGGTGTTTTCGGTGCTTTTACCATGCTTGCTTCTTGGGCAATCGTCTATCTATTATGGCATCAACAACTCTCAAAAAAAGTTCTGCAAAAACAAGTGCAACAGGCACAAATGCAGCAACTCACAAATCAACTCAGCCCGCATTTTTTGTTCAATACTTTTAACAGTATTCGCGCCCTCATTTATGAAGATCAGGATAAAGCCGCCGATACAGTCACCGAATTGTCTGAGCTGTTTCGCACCCACCTGCAAGCGCATTTGAGGGTAAAGTCATCTTTAGAAGAAGAGTGGCAGGTCACCCGGCGATATTTAGATATTGAACAAATAAGGCTCGAAGAAAGGCTAACGGTGCACATGGATATCGACCAAAAATTACTGCAACAAGACTTGCCAACATTAACCCTGCTGACCTTAATTGAAAATTCAATAAAACACGGCATATCGCCAAGCATGGATAACGGTTACATCAATATTCAGGCCAAAATCATCGATGACAACCGCTGGACATTAACTGTCGGCAACAGTTTTAAACCGGGCACCAACACCACAGGTACGCAAGTGGGCTTAGCCAATGTTCAAACCCGAATGAAATTGATGTATGGCGATAGCAGCAACTACGCCCAGTTCATTGAAAGCAATAGCTTTACGGTGATTCTGACCTTGCCGTTAGTCAAATCAAAAGCCAAGATTAAGGCCACAAAAAAGGTGGCCATTGATGCTTAAAGTACTGATTGTTGACGACGAACGCCTCGCCCGGGTGGAGTTAAAACGGCTGCTGGGCAAAATTGATGACGTAGAGGTGGTTGGCGAGGCCAAAAATGCCAACGAGGCCTTGGCCGCTTTAAAATCGCAAGACATCGATTTGGCCTTTTTAGACATTCAAATGCCAGAGATAAGCGGCTTAGAATTGGCCGCCGAAATCGACAGTAATCAGTCAAGCAGTCCAAAAATCAGTAATAAAGTGCAGTTTGTGTTTTGCACCGCGTTTAGCGAACACGCTGTTGACGCCTTTTCGCTCAACGCTGCCGATTATATCGTAAAACCAGTCAACCCCGAGCGCCTGCAAAAAACCATCGAACGGGTGCGTGAGTTGATTGCACAATCCCAAAGCCAAGATCAGGAGCAAAACCAGCAAGACACTCAAACCAAGACGCAAGTCTACTTGCCCGACACTCATGGTTTATTACTAAAATTTGGTCATAGTAGCCGAATTGTACGCTTACAAGAAATCGAACGATTTGAGTCAGTTGGCAATCATGCGGCGGTTTACACCAGCTCCGGCAAGTCATTTATTCACTGTGCCCTTAGCAAAATAGAAGCCCGCCTTGACCCCTCATTATTCTTTAAAGCCAGTCGCAGCGACATTATCCGGGTCGATAGTATTGTCGAATTGCAAAGCGCCATGACCTCGGGTTGTTTGTTGGCCATTATGGCCTCAGGCAGTGAAATAGAAGTGAGCCGGCGGCAAGCCAGTGCCTTAAAACAGGTTTTTAACGTTTTTTGATTTTGAACGTTTCCGGTTTAGCACCTATAGTTGCTGGTAATTATTCTTAAATGATCACAAAAGCATGAAGATTTTACTGGTTGACGATGAACCCGAATTTCGCGAAGCAATCGCACTGGTACTGGTTGGCGAAAATTATCAAGTTACACACGCAGCCAGCGGCACCGAAGCATTAACAAAATGGCGCGCGATTCAAGATACTGACAAACCTTTTGATTTAGTGATCACCGACCTATTAATGCCTAATATGGATGGCTGGGCATTACTCACAGAAATTCGCCTAACTGCGCCTTTATTACCGATTGTCGTCTTAACTGGTCAAGCCGATTTCAGTGCAGCCTACCAGTTATTAAGCGACCATCAAATAGCCGACTTTCACATAAAACCGATTAAAAATATTCCCGGTTTACTTTTTTCGGTGCGCAATGCACTCGAAAAAGCCCAAATGCAACAAGACCTATCCAAACTAAACAACGAACTCGAACAACGAGTATTAGACCGCACCCAACAACTGCAAATAGAAACCCATCGCGCAAAAACCGCCAATCAAGCAAAATCAATATTTTTGAGCAGAATGAGTCACGAATTGCGCACCCCACTAAATGCCATTTTGGGATTTACCCAACTCCATGGCTTTCAACTAAAAAATCGCAATTACGACGACCTCAAAGATGGATTGCCATTGGTGCTTGAAGCTGGCAGACATTTATTGCGATTGGTCGATGATGTTTTAGATTTAGAACGTTCAGGCGATGAGCTAAACATTGCACAACACCCTTGTGATCTTGACAGTTGCCTATCGGCTTGCATTGACGTGGTCGAGCAACGAGCCACTGATGCCCTCGTCACAATAAACATAACCAAAACAGCTTTAACAGTACTTGCCGACGAAGACCGCCTCAAACAAATTGTGGTCAACTTACTGGTCAATGCCATCAAGTTTAATAACAAAGGTGGCAACGTAACCGTTAAAGCCAAAGCAGTTGATGGCATGATTGAACTGTCTGTCATAGATAACGGCGTGGGCATTAGTGAGCATGAGCAAGCGCATATATTTGAGCCTTTCACTCGCTTAAAATATGCAGATGATTCTGCGGTTGATGGCGTAGGCAACGGTCTAGCCATTTGTAAGCTGTTAGCAGTACAAATGAGTGGTAAAATTTCAGTAAAAAGCACACTGGGTCACGGTAGTGAATTTATCCTACAACTGCCAGCACCCCGTGCACAAACCAGTGCTGATGAAGCCCAAAACCACCAACTAAGCAAACCGACAGTGCTTTATGTTGAAAATGACAAAATCAGTATTCAACTGGTTGAAATGCTATTTAGCTTAGAACCAGACATCGACCTTCATATCATCAAAAACCCACTAGAAGGCATTGAGGTCGCCAAATCAATGGTGCCTAATTTGATTTTATTAGACATTAACATGCCCCAGATGAATGGCGTTGAAGTCATGAAGGTATTACGAAAAGACAAACAATTGGCAAACATCCCTATCGTCGCACTCAGCGCAATGGCCATGCCGGCAGGGATAGACCTGGCATTAGCTGCCGGATTTACCCAGTACCTGACAAAACCCATCAACGTTGCAGAATTTATGCAAGAGATGAAACGATTAGTCGCCAGCACCGAGTGAGCTAAGACTTTACATCTGACAAATTTGACGTAAGATGCCTTTAAGAGAATTCGTTCGTTGATAAAAGACCCTAAAGATGATCAGAAAATTTGGCGTTAAAAACTACTTTTGCTTTAAAGAAGGCGTTGATATCAACTTTGGTTTTGATGGCAACGTACCAGATTCGGTGAGTCAGGGGCGAGATTTTAGTACCGTCATTGGCATAAAGGGGTCTAACGGTTCAGGTAAAACCAATATAATCAAAGCCATTCAGTTTTTACGCACCTTTTGCTATTTTGCCTCAGACTCTAACAACGAAGAACGCTTAGCCATTAATGGTTATTACGATTCAACCGACCCTAGTGAGTTTTACATCGACTTTGAAGTTGAAGACGTTAAATATTATTACGAGTTAGATGTTACGGCTAACGGCGTTTTACGCGAAGTGTTATATCGCACCCAACCTCTTGAAGACAATTCAGATAAAAATCATTCTCGCAAAACCAAGATACTCCAAAGACAAGGTGAGAGCGTAATTGAAGCCATCGAAGAATTAAGTGAGCTTAAGTTACTGCGGTTAAAAAACAACGCTTCTATCATCTCGCTGGTGCGCAAATACAACTTTCAAGCCGACATGAAAGACCTACACCGCATTGCCCAGTTCTTTTTCAAGTTTATATCTAACGTCGACTTTTTTGGTTATCGCAACATTGATTTGGGTTACGAGGTCATTGCCAAAGAATACAAACAAGACCCGCAGCTGTTCAAATTTGTTAAAGACATTGTACGCAGTGCCGACGATGGTATTGAAGATATTGTGATTGAAAGCCGCTTTGATGAGAACGGCAACGAGGTTTTCTATCCGCTGTTTATCCACCAGCATAACGGTAAAAATTACGCCCTAAGAATTGGCGATGAGTCCAGCGGCACACGGGTGTTGTTCCAGCGAATGCACATGTATTGGATTGTGCTTTCAACCGGTGGTCTGTTGGCTCTTGACGAGTTTGATATTCATATTCATGCAATGATTTTGCCGAAAATCATTGAGTTGTTTACCAACCCTGTGAGCAACAAACATAACGCCCAATTTATTTTCACTGCTCACAATACCGAGATCATCGATACCCTCGGTAAATACCGTACTATTTTGGTTAATAAAGAAGATAACGAAAGTTACTGTTACCGGCTTGATGAGATACCCGGTTCGATGATCCGCAATGACCGCACCATAGTCCCTTTATATCTACAAGGCAAAATTGGCGGGGTACCCGGTGATGAAATCGTTTAACAATGCCCGCAAGGGCCGATTTTTACAATCTCTACCGCAAAGCAGCTTAGAGACCTGCGATATTGCTTCGCGTTGCAGCTTTAACTTTTCGTATTTTGAAGGCAATCAAACCGCCGGACAAGATTTTGCCGACTGGGGTGAGAACAGCGGTGCTTGTTCTTTGTCATCATTGCTCGAAAAAATCAAAAGTTACACCAAAGAACCGCTAGCCTATTGGCGTAATGAAAGAGTGGGTAGCAAAGGTTTACGAGTATTGGCGTATTACGAAGCGTTTCCCAAACGCTCTGACTTCAGCCACCCGCCTCATGTACCGCACGATGCAATATGGGCTCGCTTTCGCTTAGGTAATTTAGTGAGGTTGATTGGTTTTGTGATCCCAGAATCACTGTCGGGCAAAGAATATGTTGATGGCAGGGGCAATAAATATTTGTACGACAGCAATACTTTTTATGTTGTATTTTTAGATGAAGCGCACAAGTTTTTTCAAACAGAACAGGCTTAGCAGTTACGTACCATCCATGGTGTTAAGATAGCCAATTAAACCTTAAACTGCCCCACCAGAGTATCCAACCTGTCAAACTGGCGTTGTAGTTGATCGCAAGCATCAATGGTTTGTTGCAGGCACTGAGCACGCTGCTGGTCTAACTGACCAAGTAACGCCATTTCTTCATCTATGCCACCAATCAACCCTTCTTGCTGCCTAGTGCCCTGCACTACTGCGCTGTTTTCACTGTCTATATCACCTAAAGATGATTGAATAGATTGCATTTTTTCACCGGCATTGTTGGCCATGTCAACACTGGTTTGGCTACTGGTTTGGCTTTGCTGCATAGTTTGAACTGCACCATCGGCCCCTTGTTGCAGGTTAGCAATGAGGCCGGCAATCTCTTGAGTAGAATCTTGAGTTCGCTGCGCTAGCTGCCTAACTTCATCGGCCACTACCGAAAATCCGCGGCCCGCTTCACCGGCCCGAGCAGCCTCTATTGCGGCATTGAGTGCCAAAAGATTGGTTTGTGAACTAACCCCTTTAATCACTTCAAGAATATTATCGATATTGCCAGTTTCTACGCTTAGGCGGTCAATCTGCTCACTCGAATCGGTCATGCTGCTAGACAGCTTATCCATCGCCGTAATGTTGTCATTTAGTGCCGACAAACCTTGCTGCGCCTGGTGTTGAATATCGCTGCTCAAACTCGATGCATTCGTGGCGTTTCGCGTAATATCCTGCGCGGCAAGACCAAGCTCGCTGACCGCACTGGCGACATTGCCGCTTCTAGACAATTGCTCTTGCGACATTTCGATAGAACTGGTGGTTGTGGTTCTAACCTGATAAATACTCTCTTTAAGATGTTTGGCTGCTTTGTTGACCTCTACCATCGAGTGATGAATGGTGTCTAAAAACAAATTGAAATTCGCCGACAACTTACCAATCTCATCTTTACTGGTGACATTTAATCGCTTGGTCAAATCCCCATCGCCTTGCGAAATATCTTTAATTGCCACTCGTAAATCGTTAATTGGTTTCATCAAACCTTTAAGCAACCAAAACAATGCAAGCACGGTAAAAATCAAGCCCAAAAACCCAAACATTAACGATTGATTACGAGCCGCAACAATTGAAGCAAATGCCTGTTTTTTATCGAGCACTACGCCCAAATACCACTTCACCGAATCAATGCCTTCGATGGGCACAAACGACACCAGTTGTGCTTTATCTTCAAAGGTAACCTGCTGTAAGTCCAGTGACTTTACAAGACTTTCACCAAACATTTCACTGTAATTTTTATCAATATACTGCTTGTTAGGATGAGACAATATCTTGCCTTCGTTGGTCATTAGGTAAGCGTAACCCAGCCCCATAAAATCGACTGCATTGATAATGTCGCGAATTTCATCAAGTAAAATATCACCACCCGCTGCGCCAGTAAAAGTGCCGTTCTTCTTCATTGGTGCGGTGGCCGAAATCAACAATTGCTGGGTAGTGGCATCAATATAAGGTTCGGTGAAAGAATTGACCATCTGCTGCTTAACTAAGGTGTACCAAGGGCGTCCGCGAGGGTCAAAATCAGGTGGCAGCGTAGCATTGACCGCCTCATCATCAAGAATAAAATCACCGCTGTCCTGAAGGCCAACAAACACATTCTTAAAATTACCCGCATCACGCCCTTGTTGTACCACGGCCAAAATTGCATCATTGTTGGTTGCTGTTGACGACGAATCAGCCACTGAGACTACAATGCCCAATTTGCCGTTCAACCAATTAGCAATATTGTCTGAAACCGAACGACCAACCTGCGCAATCGAGCGGTCAAGCGACTCGCGGGTACTGTTGTGCAGCGAATAATAATTTGCCGCAGTGGTACTAATTTGTACAATAATCATTAACACTGAAGCGGCAAAAATGATTTTCTGACTGAACGACAATTGGCTTAGCATCGGCATACCTTTACAGAACAAAGAGTTGATTGATATTTAATCAGTATAGTAGCGCCTGTTTATCTTTCATAGCTGTTCTGATGAAAGATGAGCAAGCCTTATGCATTCAGTTATACAGTATATTTGTTCAAATATTCAAGCAGTTACCCACTAAGGTGTGCAACAAGAATCTCGCCCGCCTGTTCAATGTGTTGCTTGAGAATCTGTTGTGCCTGCGCCAAGTCTTTGTCTCTTAAGGCTTTGAGTAATTGATAGTGTTCTGATTCGCTACGGGTATGGTAATCGAGGGTATGGGCTTGAAAGCCGAGGTATCGTTCGCATTGTTCATGCAATTGAGTAAGGGTGCGCAGCAATGTCGGTCGCTGGCAAGGTTGATACAAACAATAATGAAACTGCCAATTCAAAACGCCCTGCTCTAGCGCGCAAAGAGACTTAGTATTAGACAATTGAGTCAATATATCTTCAGCCTGCCCTAACACCGCAAAATTGATGTTATCAAAAGATAATTCCAGCGCCAGAGCTTCGAGTGGCATTCGCATTAAATACAGCTCTTGTGCCTGCGCAGCATTGAGCGGTGGAATTTGCACGCCCGCTTTGCCATGAGCAATAAACCAGCCTTCTAACGACAAGCGTTGTATCGCATCACGCACCGGAATACGGCTGACTTGATAATGGTCAGACAACCATTGTTGGGTTAGCAATTGATCTATCGGCAGCTTGTCTTGACGAATATCATCTTTTATTTGTTGCCACAGCGGAATTTTTTTCATTAGTTTGCTTTACGGTAATTGAAAATGAGGTGACTAATAATACCCGCCACTATACCCCAAAATGCCGAGGCAATACCAAAGAACTGCACACCGCTTATGGTAACCAAAAAAGTGATCATCGCCGCCTCACGATATTGCACTTCACTCACCGCCGTTGAAATACTGCTGCTAATGGCCGACAACAACGCCAATCCGGCCAAACAACTAACCATCTCCTTAGGAAAAGACGCCAGCAACGCAATGATAGTGCCGCCTGCCAAAGCCACCAAAATATTAAACACCCCGCAGGCTAAGCCGGCAACATAGCGCTTTTGTTTGTTCGGATGAGCATCTTCAGACATACACAAAGCCGCAGTAATAGCGGCAAGATTAAAGGTGTAACCGCCAAAGGGTGACAATACTAACGAAGCGACACCACAGCCGGTGATAACCTTTGAAACAGGTGCGTCATACCCGTTGGTTTTTAACACCGCGACTCCCGGCATATTTTGCGCGGTCATGGTGACCACAAACAGTGGTAAACCAATACCAATAATAACGCTCCAGTCGAGCGTTGGCGTCACCCAAACAGGCTGTGCTAGCGTTAGCTCTACACCTTCAGATTGCATTAACCCTAGGTAATATGCCCCGCCTATGCCAACCATTAACAAGACAATCACCGCGTATCGCGGCAAAAGGCGTTTGGCAATCAAAAAGCTAAAAAACATCGCCCCAACTAACACCGGTTGGCTACCTGCCGCGCCAAAGGCGTCCACCCCAAAATTGAGCAAAACCCCGCCCAACATGGCACCAGCAATACTCATTGGGATTTTGGCCATAAGCTTTGAGAACCAACCACTAACCCCCACGATAATGGTTAGCAGCGCAACAAAAACAAATGCCCCGATAACATCACTCAACCGCTGCCCCGCCAAAGAGGTCGCCATTAAAGCTGCACCGGGCGTAGACCAAGCAATAACAATGGGCATTTTGTAATACCAAGACAGACTAAAACCTAATATGCCCATGCCCAAACCCAGCGCCAGAACCCAAGAACTCATCATTGCATCGGTAGCACCAGCGGCTTGAGCCGCTTGGAAAACAATGGCAATGGCACTGGCATAACCGACAATGACAGCGACTAAACCTGCGGTTATTGCGGAAAAAGAAAGGTCTTTGGAGAGCATTTGCATTGCCATTTTTGAATACCTTAATATAATTTGTATACAAATTATATTAAGGTATTCAAAATGTGATTGCAAGGGGGTGGGGGATCGTTAAGGGCTGGAGGATTGGGTGGCTGGAGGAACGGAGGCTCCGCAACTGGGGTCAGAGCCTGACGAATCCCCACGTATAGATATTAAAAATCAATGGGATAGGTAGAAAAAAGCATTTATTTGTCCTGAATTGAACTTTCACGGTGTTCGGTGATCTGATCTATCGCCAAACAAAACAAACCGGAGAGCACCGTGAAAG
>CALKGI010000067.1 GCA_938085045.1 uncultured Alteromonadaceae bacterium | reverse complement strand
TCAAATTCACCCGGTGTAAACACGCCATTTTCATCAATCATGCCGCCAGAATTGTTAAACCTAACCAGCTCTATCGCCTTGTCATCATCGATATTGCCAGCGCCAATACTGTAGTCATCGCCATGCCAGTCCACACCGGTGATTTTGGCATCGATTTTATGGCTGTTTTTATGGGTCAAAAAGCCGCTTTTGTCGGCATAGGTGATGGTATGTTGTTGGTTTTGTTGTTTGGCGTGGGCAAATATATCGTCGCGGCCATCGCCGTTAAAGTCTCTTACCAACCAGTTTTCACTGCGCTTGTTGCCCCATTTGGCGTTGCCATTAATGGTTTGTTTTTGTAATTCGCAACGGGTGGCGCTGAGCAAGACTATTTTGAGCTCATATGGAGGATGGGTTAGGTGAGGAACGAGCCGTAACCCATCGGTTGCATCGGGCTAACACCAACTTTAGATACTGGACCGATTCGAACTGCTACATCGATAAAAATTAAATATAAGGTTTGTGTTGGGTTAGAGTAATCGATGGATTACGCGCAAGCGCTAACTACGGCTCGTGCCTCGCCCCATCCTCCGGGTGAGGTTTGAACGAGTTTTATATAATTAACAACATGTGGTACCCGGTACGATTTGCAATTAACTACAAATACGCCGTATTCGTCGGCATAGGTGTTGGTGTGTTGCTGGGGTTACAAGCAATGCTAGGGTTGTCGCAGTTAAAAGGCGCTTCATTATTATTAATGTTATTGGGGAAAAATTGGCGGCAATACTAGTGTGTCAAATTCAGGTTGTCAACAAAATCAGTTGTAACCTTTATAGGGCTTATTTATTGTGCTGCTGATTAGTGTGTCACCTACACAATTACACATAATTACATTTCTTATCAAAGTGCTACAACTGTTGTTAGCATAAAGGTCTAGAGTATCAATAAGCCAATTCGAATAAGATTATTAAGGATATCCAATGAATTACCAACGCTTTAGATTGCCGTTGTTGGCATTTTCTTCAACTTTATTATTGTCTGCCTGTGGTGGCGGTGGAGGTAGCAGCAATGACGACGAGGTCACTCGTCAGTTGGTTGAGGTTAATTCGGCCAAGGTATCGTTACAGCCATTAAAATCATCTAGTGCCACTTCTTTTGCTAATCATCTTAAAAACGGTTTGTACACATCGAGTATTTCGCAGTTTGAAAGCTGCGCAAATTGTACTGCTACACCTTCTACCACGCAGGCGGGTGACGCCGCTAGTGGTTATTCGAGTACTAATGTGCAAGAGGCAGGAGTGGATGAAGCCGACCGGATTAAATACGATGGCGATTATCTTTATATGGCCGCCCGCAGTTATTACAATCCGCTGGCTGGCGGCACTGCCATGCAAAGCGATTACGTTAAAATCATGAAACGCCAACCTGATACTACGATGGAAGAGGTTGCTGTATTGACGCCCCAAGGGGCTTTAAATTCTATGTCGGGTCTGTATTTACACAGCGATAAATTGACTGTGGTTGGTCATTCGTCTAGTTGGTATGACATTATGCCGATTGATGTATGGCATCCGTTTGAACAAAAAGTTGAAGTCGAGATTTATGATGTGGCCACACCAGAACAAGCCACTATGAATAATGCTATTTCATTCGATGGTTATTTGCTGTCGAGCCGCAGAATCGACAATAAGGTGTATGTGGTCAGTAGTTTTTCGCCCAAGGTTGAGGGCATTAATTATGGCGCGCATACCGATGCCGATAAACAAGCCAATTTTGATTTGATTCGTGCGATTGACGTTAACACTTTGATGCCTAAGCTGACCAAAGCCGACAACACTGTGCACAATTTGGTTGACCCGCAAAGCTGTTTTATCCCCGAAGATGCCGGCTCTAGCGATGGTTACGACAGTATTGTTACCTTGACTACCATCGACTTGAGTCAGCCAGATAATATTGAGTCGGTTTGTATTAATGCGGTGACTCAAGGGCTTTATGCTTCAAGTAACGCGATTTATTTAATGGCAACCGACAATTTTGAGCAATCGGTGATCCACAAGTTTGACCTTGGCAATGCCCTTGATTATGTGGGCGCGGGTACTGTTGATGGTTATTTTGGTTGGAGCAATCCAAGCTTTCGTCTTAGTGAATATCAAAATACCTTGCGAGTGGTCACCTCTAACTTTGAAGCTGGTGAGATTAAACATAACTTATATGTGTTAAACACCCAACCGCAAGATAACAAATTGAATATTATCAGCCAGTTACCCAATGATTTACACCCCGAGCCTATCGGCAAGCCGGGTGAAGATATTTATGCGGTCAGGTATTTTGAAGACAAAGCGTACATTGTGACTTATTTACGCATTGACCCTTTGTATGTGCTTGATTTGGCCGATGCGAGCAATCCAAAAATTGCTGGTGAGCTTGAGGTGCCGGGGTTTTCGTCTTATTTGCATCCAATTAACGACAATTTGTTGTTGGGCATCGGCCAGCAGGTTGACCCTAACCGGTTGCCCGGTAATGGCGAAGTCGGCACGGCAAACACCACCCCTATAGATGAAGGTGCCAAAGTATCGTTGTTTGATGTGTCAGATCCGGCTAACCCGCTGGAGCTTGGCACGGTGGTTTATCCCAATGGTTATACACCAGTGGAGTGGGATCATCATGCGCTGACTTATATTAAAATGACCGACAATGAACACCGTTTTGCGCTACCAGTTAGCAGTTGGTATATCAATGCTGAGGGGGGTTGGGAGTATGGTAACTCTTTGCAATTGTTAGAAGTTAATATCACCGATAATGGCGGCGAGTTGGTTGATAAAAGTGCATTGCAAGTCGATAACCTACCTCAAGATTATAGCTTTAATGGCGGCCAAGAAGACCGTTCGATTATTCACGCCGATACCGTTTATTATATTCATGGTAATGAGATTTGGCAGGGGCTCTGGAAGTAGGTTCGCCTGCGCGGGCAATTGTAGGGACCATCCCCTGTGATTGCCCTTTTATCTTCTTGTCCCTTTAAAAAACCTCATCGGTAAGACCCCGTAATGTACGCGTAATATCCCATCCCTTATGATTCGTCCTGTTGAAACAACAAAGAGCCAACAAGCATTAACCGCAACGTTTGGCACTTATTATTTTTATAAACAAACTAACCAATAGGAATACGATTATGAGCAACTTTACTGGTACTTGGACTGACGAATTAAAAGAAACTATCACAGTCACTGGCGATTGGCAGGTATTGGCGCTGAAAATTAGCACTCATCCGCAAGATAGCTATCAGGCGTTTTACGAAGGTGACAAAGTCACAGCAAACTTCAGATATGACAAAGGTGTACTGACGGGCACTTTGTCTGGTAACGAGATCATTTGGTCAAACAACACCAAGTGGACCAAAAGCTAGTTGTTGGTTGAACGCCGAAATGGCTAACATTTCGGCGTCATTTTTGATGCTATTCACCTGTCAACTTTGCGATGTTGTTTGCTATATTCATCAGGTATTTTGAGCAATTGACAATAAATCTAATGACAAAAAAGAGGGCAATACAATGATCAGAAATACCCCTACTACAGATAACACATTCAATATCGACAAGAATGACCTTATTAAAAAGTTTACTGTTACGCCATCTTTCACCAGTGAGCAAACAGACGAAACGTTAGATGATTGGACTGGTGATTTGATAAATGGTGCTACGCATTATCTGTGTTTTGCGGATGAAAAATTAACAACAACGCTGGAAATAACGCTTACAGATGACGCAGAAAACACAAATTGGCAGTTTGTTGACGTGAAAGATATAAACAGCCTAGATTCAGGGTTCGAATCACACCAAGCCGATGGTAAGAGTGATGGTAAAGGAAGTAATGAGTGGTATTCGTATGCAACCTCTCTAACTACCAACAAAAAGACTATGAAGGTCGAAATTACTGGGTTAGCAAAGGTTACACGGGAAAATGCCCTAAAGGGAATAGGCAAAGACATATCAATGATTGAACAGACTCTGTTTTCAGGTCGAGATCAGATCCCACAAAAGCGAATGGATGCACTTAATAAAGGGCTCCAGCTCTTAAACAAAGAGAAAGATCGAATAAATTCATGCGAACTAAACGCCATGTTTTATGACTATTTGACTTTTAATCTCAAAGCAATAGATTCGATTTCTGGCAAAACCAGCACTTCAGATCCCAGCGTTGGCATTGGTATAAGCAAAGGTAGTAATTAGTTCTGGCGATAGTTAGCACAACGCGTTGAATTGCCATTTTTTGTCATTACGCGAATAAATTGTTGGTTGTCACATAAACGGTCAAACCACGGCAAATTAAACCAAACGATGCCGATGTCTTTGGCCAAAGCTTCTTCTATCTGCGCTACAGCAGAGGTTTGTTCATCTAGCTGGGCATAAACTAGCGCAGCGGTGAAGGCGACTTCGCCATTGTTTGGTGCCAACTTTTTGGCTTGATTTAATGCTTTTATGGCTGCTTCATTTTCATCGATATGCACCAAAGCTTGCGCTTTTTCTAACCAAGATTTAGTGCCTTTTTTGCCTTCATGGCGCTTTATTACTTGTTGATAATGAATTCTAGCCTGCTCAGGCTGCCCGGTAACTGATAGGGCATCAGCAAAGTTCAATATCCAGGTGGGATGTTGTGGGTTTTTTTTAACCGCCAACTCAGCAAATTTCAGCGCCTTTTTATGTTGCCCAATCAAAGAATAAGCGAGGCCTAAATTACTTAAATCGCTACTTTTAGGGTCTTTTACGACAATTTTTTCAAAGGCGATAATGGCCTGTTTGATGTCACCTTCAAATAACGCAATAGCACCGAGCATTTGGTTGGTATCATAGTCATTAGGCATGATGCGTAAAATATTCTGCAAGTGTATTTTGGCTGGCGCAAATTCGCTTTTCCATACATAGCTTAGGGCGAGGTTGTATTCAGTGGCCGCACTGGGACGCAATTTAAGCAACTTTTGGAAATAGGCAACTGATTGCGTCAACTCGTTGTTGGCTTTAAACCAATGTGCCTTCAACTCAATTAACTGGGTCTCGTAAATCCCTCTTTGCTCGGCTACTTCAAGCTGTTTTTTTGCTTCATCCAAGTCATTTAGGGTAATGGCAAGCCAAAAGGCATCAATCGTTTGTGCGATGCTATATCGGTATTGGGGTGGCGCAGCTTGCATGAGTTGCTTCAGTTGCTGGGGGTACTTTTTATCCTCGTTTTGACTGTATAAGTAACGGGTGACTTCACGAAATAGCTGATACCCGCCAATTAAATGCGGTGAACTGGTTAGCACTTGTTTTAGCTCAATAAGAGCCGCTTCATTTCTAATCCCCTCATAAGTCACCTGATGATAGAGCTTGATATATTTGAGGTGGTCCTGTTCGTTAATAGGATGTTGAGTGACCGCATTATCTTTTGCCTGTGGATAAAGTTCGGCAAAGTGTGACAGGCTGGTTTGATAAATAGTGGAAAAATTCTCGGTTAAAATCACCCAATGCTGGCGTTTTTGCACCGCCCAATTTTTGCCACCCAACTGCGACAAGGTGACATTGCAGCGGGTAAGATCACAATCGAACTCAGTGGTCAAAATGTCGGTAGCTCCCGTGGCTTCACCAATCATTTTAACACTGCCATCGATTGCTTTGACTTCTTTACGTGAGATCAGCTGCAATCCTTTACTACTCATGATGCTTTGACGGATAGCTTCGTCGATGGTGCCTCGCAACCAATCTTTTTGACTTGGATTGGTCCCATCAGTGGCGGTATAACTCGGTTGTAATACCGCGATATAGCGCACAGGCTGTTCAGCGTTTTTGCCTACATACATAATAAATGCAGCACTTATGGCTAGTAAAACGCCGGCCGCCGCTAATAACATCCGCTTATTGATTTTTGGTTTTTTTACCGCAGTTGCTACAGATTCATCAAACACTTCAGTGTCTTGATTGAGAATTTCTTGTTGGGTCACCGTTGTTAAAATTTGGCTAAAACGTTGGGCAACATTGCTGGAGCTTTGCGGCCTTTGTTGCGGGTTTTTGTTTAATAGTTGATTGAGCAGTTTAACCAATGTTGGCGGTAATGCAGGGGCCACCTCTGAGGCATCCATAGGGTTTGATTCGACAATTCTTTTGCCCATTTGTGCAGCCGAACCTGTCACTTGTCCGCCAGCAAAAGGGTGCTGGCCAACAATCATTTGAAAGGCCAAAATACCCAATGAAAACAAATCACTGCGAAAATCTATGGGGTGATTTTGTAATTGCTCAGGCGACATCGACACCATAGAACCACGACTGGTTTGGTCGGTGGGCTGGGTATAATTCTTGTCTTTGCTTTGTAAATGAGCGTTTTGAGCAATACCAAAATCGGTGATTTTAACCGTATTGTTTTCATCTAGCAGCACATTGCTTAGCTTTAAGTCACAGTGAATAATGCCTGCATCGTGCGCAGCTGCTAAACCACTGCTGATTTGACACAGCCACTGTAATTTAAGCGCTAGCGGTATAAGTTGTTCGCGCAGGCATTGCTGTAATGTTTTACCGGGCAAGTATTCCATTACCAGTGCCATTTGCTGGTTTTTACTCACTAGCTGGTATATTTGAACAATATTGGGGTGATTCAAACGGGCCAGTGTTTGGGCTTCTTTTAATCCGTCGGTTTGCGGGGCGACCTCGATGATTTTAATGGCAGCCGGGCGCTGTAAACGGATATCTTCAGCTAAATACACACTGCCCATGCCGCCGCTTGCAATAAAACGGGTGAATTGATAATCTTTTAATTGGTCTTGTGCAAAGGCAACTTGTTGGCTTTGTTCAGCGGTTAATTCAGATTTATTATTAGATTTTGTCACGTTTTATGTCCTAAATACTTCGCCTTATGTGCCAGCAGAGCCTTTTGATTCACATTCTAACTTATGGCCTTTGTAAACGCTGAACAAACTGCCCCCAAAACGTAATTTTCCTGCTTGCCTTACAATTAATGATTGCGCATCGCACAATCCATGCAAAACATCGGAGAACTGTTTTCGTGCCCGGTGAATTTGAATATTCAAATGGCTAATATCAAGGCCAAGGTCTTTCATCAATTGTTCGGGGTACACCCAGCCCTGTTTTTGCGGTTCAATGCCATTTTGGGCGTCACTGGCGCGATACCTTGCCAAATTAAGGGTTAAATAGTGATGGCTGCGGGCATAAAATTCGATGGTATCTTCGGGGGTGATTAATCTTAGTTCGGTCACCTCTTCGTCAAAACTCAGGTCAAATACAAAGTTCAGTTCATCTAACTGATGACGTAGTGGTTCAAATTGCTCAGTTGGCGTTTCGAGATGACTGAGCTTTAATTGCCACTTTTGTCCACCAAATTCAATTACATCATGCTCGTTCAGTGGTGTGACGTTATGGTGTTGGTCTTGATTCTCTTGTTGGTTTTGGTGTGGGTTTTGTTGTTGTTCAAAGTGTTCAATGCACCATTGCTGCTCAGCAGGGTCGATAAAAACAACCACCTCGGGATGTTGCTCGTTAGGTAGCAAATGATAACGGCTTAATGCAACGGTTTGCTCGGATGAGACTTTGGCACCAACGGGTATGAGCAGGTCGCACGGGGCATTTAGGTTCGCCACCAAAAACAGTTGATTGTCTGGGTCGCCCATACTGATTTTATCGTTTAAATTCAATTGATAACGGTTATTTTGTTTTAATTTGGTGTCATTGAGCCAAGTGCCGTTACGACTGAGGTCGCGAATATGCCAACTGTCATTGTGCCATTCAATAATCGCGTGATGCTTTGATATACGAGGCTGATTGATTAGGGTATCTACCGCATAGGTTAATCGACCAAAACTGTGATGGGCATGTAAAAAGCAGGAGTTGCCAGTGTTAGCATCAATTAGCGCCGCCATTGTTTATCTCTCAATGGTATTATTTATTGTTAGTCACCATATAGGGTTGCTAGCTGATTTTCAAGAACATGTCGTTAGGGGACACGCACCTTGGCTTTTGAGCTGTACTGTTAGGTGAAAAATATCCCGATTAAAATTAGAAAAACGACAAACGCCATTATGCCGTAAAATATGTAGTGCGAGCCTTGGGCTTGTGTTGGTTCATCTGGGGCTGATTCATAAGGCGTTTGTTCATAAGGTGCAGGTTCATAAGGTGCAGGTTCTTTAGGCATCTGCTTGCTGGGCTTGGTCTTAGTCGAGGTAACCGATGGCGAAGTGCTTGGTGCATCCGAGAACCGTTCTTTCATTGTCAAAACTAACTGCTCTGCAACAACCGGCTCACCTAAGGCTACTTTAATGTCGCAAATCACGCCAGAATAAGGCGCAGGTATTTCAAGCACAACTTTATCGGTTTCAATTTCAAAGAGAATATCATCAAATTCAACCCAATCGTCTTTTGCAACGTTTAGGCGGCAAAGTGTTGGATCTTGTACACTTTCAGGTAAAAGTGGCACATTGACTTCAATAAGCTCAGAACTGCATTGGGTACCATGAATAATGTGGGGCTCGGGTTCTGGTCTGGTTTTGCCTTTTGCATCGGCTTTGGCTGCGGGAATGTCTTCTAATTCTTGCTCGGTGGGTTCTCTTATGGTCAAGATGACTTGTTCGGCTTCAACTGCGTCACCTTGGTTGACCAAGATCTCATCGATAATGCCGCTTTGTTCGGCGATTATCTCAAGCACGACTTTTTCGGTTTCTATGTCGAATAAAGTCTCATCCCTTGCTACCCATTGACCTTGGCTGACGTAAATTGCTTCAAGCGATGCGCGGCGGGTTTCTCTAGGTAGTATTGGAACCTTTGCTTGTATGCTCATTATAAAGACTCAAGGTAAGCCGAAAACGTTGGTGAAGAGTTGATGGCGGCAGTACTGCCTTTTAACGAAAACTCATAACCGCAGAGTGAGAAATTGCCTTTGGCAGCGATGGCCTTGACTAGGGCTTCGGTGTCTAGTGGCGAAAAGCTGGCGTAATGATCGCCTTCGTTTTCAATTGCTACCAAATTGGGGCGAAAGCGGGTGTTGTCGTTAAAAAGCAGGTTTTCGCAGCTTGGCTCGCCTTTGGCGGTTAGTATTGACCATAAAGCCGGGTCGTTGTTTTCGGCATAAGATGGCCAGTGGATGATCAAGCTGTGGTTTTCATCGGTCATTAAAAAATAATTGTTGGGCATTTCGAGAATGTTGTCGCGAACTTTTTGCGCTGTAATCTCCGGTTCAGGCATGGCTACTGTTTCTTCTTCTACCACTGGATTTGACAACCACATTGGCAAGGTGGCCAGCACTAACGACAAAAAAACCATAAAACCAAACGCCGCAGTCGCTACCTTTTGATTGGCCAGCACCCAGCTTTTTAGCGGTTCAATCCAATCGTTATCTTGCGTGGTGGGTTCGTCAAAATCTGTTTGGCCGCTAAAATGCTCGTCAATTTGGCTGTTATGTGCATCATTGTGCTCGTTGGCATCTTGGCCTGCAACAAAAGTGGGTTCGATACGGTTGGCATAGATGTTGGGCGTCGCTTTTTTTGCCTGATGAGACGACAAGTCGACCGGGCCATGATAGCCCTGAATATAATCAAGCCGTTGACGGCTAGGGCAAAGCATTAGGCCAACGGTACTCAGCGCTGCCAAGATCAATAAAAAGTAACTACTGCCACCCATGCTGCCAATTAATGTGGTCGTTAATACATAAACACCAATTGGAACAGCGCTTAAAATAGGGGCCAATGCCCCATCACGCACTCGGCGCACGCTGCTGGCGCTGGCGAACACCAAAAGTACCAAGGTAACAACAAAAAGCAAGCTAGGGACATTGGCGAGAATTAAACTCAAAAGTAAAAAACAAAGATAAATGGCGGATTGGATGACGCCGAAGCGGCTGGATTGATCACTGCCTGAAAAACACATTAATGATTTTAACTGCTGCATATTAATATTCTAAATCTTCTAAAACGACTGCTGGAGAAGCCCGAAGAATAACATTTCTTGCGGCTTTGGTGTACAGCCAAATAGAGTATTAACCGATCAAATGTGCCATTTAACCCACTCTTATCGTAGATTTGGCCTGAGTTTGGTAAAACAACAACTTTGTGGTGCTGCCAAGCCTCGCTATGGTGGTGATTTTTACCGTTAGTGGAGATAAAGACCTCAAAATTACGCGCCAACCGCAAGGTAGCATTGATCAATTGTTTTTACCTGAGCTAGATTAACAGTCCTAATTTTTACATTTGTGTTTTTAAGTTATTGATTTTAAACAGTAGTCCTGTATTTGTAAATTTTTGTCCTCGGTAAAAGCTTCAATTTTCTTTAATATGCTCGTCATCAACTTGAATGTTATTTAAGCAGTTAACGACAACCGTATTCAAAGGAACCTGACACATGAACAATTTAAAGCATTTTAATACCGCATTTTTCGTAAGTGCCATGCAAACTTTTGTTTTAGCATTAGGGCTAATGATGCTTTTTACAGCCACTGCCAAAGCGAGTTCAACGTTAGAAATGAAGGTAAGTACTGCCCAGTCAAAGACTTTGGCGGGTATTCTACAGCGCGAAATTAAACAAAATGATGCGACCAAGGCTGTTGAATTGCCTAAAGCGAAAACACCACCACTTGCAATTAAGGTTGCACTCAATACCTTTTATAGTTCAAAGAGCACCGCGAAATCGCATTGGAGAAAGAACGGCCAAGTTGTTTTAGGCCATAAATAATATTGAGAAAAGCCTTGTAAGGTTGCGATAAGTTACTGATTTTAAAGTAATGGCCTTATTTTAGATTTTTTTGTCCTGTGTAAAAAGTAAGCATAAAACATTGGTGCGGGACAGTATTCGAACGAAATTAATTTACAAACCTTAGAACGTATCCATAGGAAATTTTACTCATGACTAACTTAAAGCGCGTTAATACCTTACTTATCTCTACTGTGGCCTTAGCTTTATCTGTGGGTGCCACTGCTGACAGCATTGATTTTGGTTATGGCGGCAAAGCGCAAAGCATTAAAGTAGGTATGGAAGTGACCTGTCAAATTTTATGGAATGCTGATGGCAGCGGTTCAAAACCTGCGGCTGTTGCCGAAGAAACACCTGGACTAAATGCTGATGGTTCTACCGATACGGTAATAACATGGAGTGCCGATGGCAGCGGTAGTAGACAAATTCGTGCAACCGTTCGTGAATGTAACGCCATGCACGGCAAGGTTGTTTTTAACTAATTCGACTATTTAAAGACCTCAATGGCCCTGAATCTATTGTAATGATTTGGGGCTTTTTTGTTTTTAAAATGACTAAATAACCTGATAATTCGCCCTGTTTCTGTCATTTTGTCGTAATTCTACGAATTTTTGTCACAAATGACAGAGTCTCAATACCGCCAAATCGATAAAATGTTCATCAAGTTATCGAGCAAAGCAAATTAAAGGCGAGTCACAATGAAAGCAGTAATCACACAAAACATGAACTGTATGGTAGAAACCACAGCTTTAACTGGTTTGTATTCAGGTTTGTTGTATTTGGGTAGCCAATTCTTGATAAGCATTATGTAAGTTTGCTGTTTAAACCCGTTAGCTGTCAGCCCCAAAACTGATTTGTCTTTACGCTAATTTCAACCACCGTCTTTGTCTGCCATTTTTACCTCTGTTTATATTTTCTCAAAATATCTGATTTATCAAATACATTCCCGAATATTATTGGTCATGGGTATATTACTGCTTTGGCTTTTCTTCCTTTGGTTTTTCGACCAAAGCACTTAAGTTCACCAAATGTTCAACCTCTACAATTGAATCCCTTTTAATGATCTTCATTTTGCCCGTTTTGAGCTTGGTAATATAAGGCGGCTGATAAATTGCCCATTCTTTTGGCGATGAGCTAACAATATAACCTTGTAGCTTTTTGACCGGTTTGGTTATTAAGGTGAGTTCTGCAAAGCTTTTACAGTCTTTAGTGTGCACTTTGAGGCAGTTGGTTTTATCGGCTGTGGTGATGAACTTGATGGCGTCTTCTTGGGCTTGTTTCATGGCGTTCAATGCAGGCCAAGAGATTGCTAAAAAAGCGAAAACGATAACCATGCTCCATATTATAATGCGTAATAATAGCGCTGTGGTATTCGCATTTTTTGCTTTGTTATCAACATCATCAAGATAATTTAACGCACGTTCTTTACCGAATGACAAAACCGCGGCCCTGAACTTTTCAAAAAGCCAGTTACTCAACCGACTGTTTGAATAAGGTATGTATATAAAAGCCATCATTACTAAAAGGACAGCAAGGAAATAAGGTACCCAAGCAATCAGAAAGATCGAAAAATCAGCTAAAGGGGATAGTACGCCCCAAGTGAAACCCGTTAAAAGCGTCTCAGTAAACTCATTACTTAAAATACCAATTGGTACGCCAAGAGCTTGGTAATAAGCCTTATCAAAAAAACGACCGATAAAATAGAGGTAGGGGACACAAAGTGCTGAGGTAACAGTTAAGATAATTGCAATCGTCTGTTTATTCATAGGGAATTTGAAGATGCTCGCAACTAGTACATCGACATCTTCTATCTCTTTTTTATTTGCTTCAATTGTCATGGTTGTTTCAATATTAGTATTTTGGGCAAATACTATCCCCAAACTCAGGTAGAGTCTAGCGTAGCGTGTATTCTACGTACTGATTTTATCATTATGGGAACTGCGGTGTTTAACCTGCTACTATTGTGATGTTACGCGATAGCGAGTACTGAATGAGGCTACTATTGGGAGGTGTGCTAGGTATGAATTTAAACTATAAAGCCCCAAGTTTACTGACAAACCTGAGGGCTAAGTTTAATAGAGCTTTAGCAAATTAGCAGTTGCTTGGGTCTAGCTCACAAACGTTACATTTATAGCGGTCAAAGTCATGACAAGCTTGGCTGTTGCCGTTGTTACACTTAGTGGCCAGTTCGCTACACGACAATGCATGAGGTACGGCTGAAGCTGTGCTCAGACCAAGACCTAAACCTAATGCCAAGAGGATTTTGCTGATTTTTGATGATTTCATTTTAATTTACCTTTTCCATTTATACTTTGTTAATGCTGCTGATTCGTGACTGAATCAATTGCTTGGGTTGTGTGAACCGGTCGTTTAATGGCCGAATTCGGAGCGAATCTTAGCTTTCGACGGAAAAAGTGTCAATCATTTATTTTATAAAATATCCTTGTTTTTCAACATGTTAAATATAAGACATTTTCGTTAATATAAACGAGCGGCCATTTTACTGTTAATTATTTGCGCTTTTGTTATCAATGTATTTTATAAAATTACTTTTAATTCAATCGCTTACTTGTAGTTCCTTGGCAATTAAAGCGATAGTCCGGTTTTTAACAGGTTATTTGTCGGTTGTGTCTAATTAATGGCCAAATAAAAATTGCGTTGAAATTGGCTACAAGTGATGGTTTGGATTCGAAGTCGGTATGTTTTGGCGCTTGGCCTCAAGGGCTTAACTCATCAATTTGGCGTAGACTAACGTTTTGGCTTGTTCGTCATTTAACTTGGTTTAACACTTTGAATGGGTATTAACTAATAATATAGGTATTCGCAGTATTATTAGTTAATGGTATTTAAATCAATAAAATAGAATGTTTGTCGAAAATAACTCAAAAAAACCGCCCCAAGGGTGTAATAAATCCTCATGCCTGCCACTAAAGTAAACGAGAAAACAAAATAAACGCGGAAGATGTAGAGCTTATGACGAGTGATTTTTATATAACACAGATATTACCTTTTGCGCCGATCATCATAAAAATTTGCCGAGCTTATACCAACAACCAAGCTGATTTTGAAGATTATTATCAAGAGGTGTGTTTGCAGATTTGGCGCAGTAAAGACAATTTTCGTGAGCAATCTCAATGGTCTACTTGGATATATCGTTTGAGCCTGAATGTTTGCATGACGTATTTAAAAAAGACCAAAAACAGCCTACAGCAATTTGCCTCAGACAGTTTACCCGATGAAGTTGTTGATGACTCTCAAAAGGCCTATGGCTCAGGTGCTTATCAAGAGGATGCAATTAATCGGCTTTATGATGCGATTCGTCATTTGTCGGAAATTGACCGAGCGGTGATTTTGCTTTATCTCGAAGAAAAGTCGTATCAAGAAATTGCTGATATTACGGGTACCAACGCCAACAATGTTGGGGTGCGTATTAAACGCATTAAAGACAGATTGAATAAATTATTAAACATAAAGGAAGTATAAATGAAACAGTCAATTGAAAACATTTGGAAAGAAGGATTTGCAGATAAAGACTCATTAACAGCACCCGAGTTGCACGACTTGTATAATCAGCAAACCCAAAGCATTGTTGATAAAATGCAACGTATGTTCGACGTTAATCTTAAGATGATTGTCGGCGGTGCAGCGATATTTTTGCTGGTCTCATTTGTCTTAGGATTTCCCTTGTTTGGCTTTTACGCCTCGGCATTGTTAATTATGTTGGTGGTGGTTGGTAGAGAAGAAGCCAAAAAGCTTGAGCAGGCAGATAAAAACGTTAGCTCTTACGAATACCTTAAGACCTTTGATGCTTGGTTAAAAGGCGTGATTGCTCGCTATACCCGTTTGTATACGTTTTTTTACCCGGCATTATTTGTCGGGGTTATGTTCAGCATGCGAGCCAGCGAAGCGGCGCAGCGGTTGATTGATGGTGTAATGACAAAATTCCCTGATATTACTCTGGTTATGGGCACTCCGTTGTCTGTGTGGGTTGGTAGTGCGGTGCTCACCGTATTGATCACTTTATGGGCTCCTGCGTTGTATCGTTGGGACATGTACTTCATTTATGGCCGTGTGATCAAGAAGCTTGAAAAACTGCTGGCCGATATGGAAGAGTTAAGAAAAGGTGAGTAATTAAAAACGATGCAGTAAGATGGTCCCCTTGAAATAAAGTTCCATGGAGCACCATTTGATGAAGTTTGTTGTATCTTTTGTTTTAATCTTGTTGTTGGGCATCAACACCAGTCAGGCCATCCCGTTTGATATCAGCACATTGAAGGTTGGTATTGAATATGTTGATGGCATGTCGCTCAACGATTTTAACGGAGATAACAGCCAAGATGTTTTACTGGTTGGCCGTGACGCTAGCAAACAAAAACAGCTGCAAATCATCACTTTGAACAAAGGGAAGGCAGCAAAGCCGCAGTCTGAGGTAGTCAATTTAGACAATTCGGTATTATTTTTTGACACCGCCAAGCTGGCCGGTTTTGACAAGCAGTCGCTGTTGTTTCTTCAGCCCGGCAAGGTAATGCGCTTTGATGCCATCGATAAAAAACTGCACCCCTTAATTCATATCAATACTATTTATCGCCACTCTGTTCAGCAAACCACCGCCCTTAGTCAGTTAACCTTTGCTATTGATATTAATGCCGATGGATTGTCAGATTTTATTCTGCCCGACTTTAAACAAAACTGGGTGTTCATGCAGCGCCCAGATGGCAGTTTTGCACCACCGCAGGCGCTAGAGGTTTTGGCCGAAATGCGTTTGTTCAAAAATAAAAGTGCGGTGTATGTGGGCAGCCCGGTGTTTTTGGCTGATTTTAATTTTGATGGTGAAACCGACCTGATTTTTCACAGCCAATCTGACTTACTGGTGTTTTTTCAACGCAAAGGGGTGTTCTCTACCAAAGCAAAAAAAGTGGCGTTAGATTTGGCTTTGCCGCTGACAGACGATTATGACGATTTAAACAAAGACCATTCTAACAAGGTATCTCATAGCTTTTTCAGGCTGACTGATTTGAACAACGACAACATTTTGGATTTACTGACCAAGGTGACTAAAAGCTCGGGTTTTTTTGATAAATCTAGTCAATATCAGATTTACTTTGGTCACAAGAACGGCGCGAAGAACGAAGTTGAATTTGCTCAAAAACCGCATTCGGTGATCTCCTCTAAAGGGTTGCAGTTTGAATTAACACTGGTAGATATTAATGGCGACAAAACCCTAGATTTGATCAGCCCTTCTTACGAGTTAGGGGTTGGGTCGATTATTTCGTCTTTGTTTTCTAGCTCTGCTGATTTAGATGTGATGTTTCACCCGTTGCAAGATGGCCGTTATAAGGCTGAGGCTAATCTAGAAAAAGAACTCACAGTTGATTTTGATTTAAACTCAGGCCAAAACGTGTTTCCTTTGTTGAAAGTCAGCGACTTTGACGGTGATGGTCGTAAAGATTTGCTGTTGGGCCATGGCAGTAAAAAAATCTATTTGTACAAAGGGGTGAGTGGTGGCCGTTTGTTTGCCAAAAAATCACAACGTTTTAAAATCCCATTACCAAGAGACGGCAAATTGGTGGCGCACAAAGATTTGAATAACGATGGTAAAACCGATGTGGTTATCCGTTATGACAAACTCGATGGCGAAGGCTTAAGCGATTCAATGAGTGTTTTGTTGGCTCGATGAGATCTCTTTGTGTGGGCTGGTGGAACGGCAATGCTGTTGACATAAGAATAAAAAAATCAAAAACTTATCACCACAGAGGACGCAGAGGACACAGAGAAGGGCAAAAAACAGCAAATTGGGTCTTTTTCTTTTCTCTGTGCTCTTTGCGCTCTCTCGACAACCGCTCCCCTTTGGTAGACCACGTGAAATGGAAACAACCCTTAAGTCAACAGCATTGTGGTGGAACGGAGGCTCGGCAATGGGGTATTTGCACCATCCTCTTCAACATCAATCAACCCTATTACGACTTGTTCAAAGGTGCGCTTAGCTCCTCGTAACCTCGGACCGTGCTACGCACGGGCACCCTGAAGGTATCATAATTTAATACCTGAGCTACCAAAAATCAATGCGAACCACCAAAAGGTTTTATATTCCTCTGACTTATCGCACACTAGCCCCATCAACCGATAACAACCAAGGAAAACCAACATGAACTTAAAACAAACCAAAATTGCCCTAATGCTAACTTTGGCCGCAATGGCACCAAGCAGTTTTGCCGCGAGTTCTACTGATGGCAGCAAGCATTCTGCCGCAACAGCAGGCTCTGTATCCCAAGCCACGATAAGTGTGGTTGCAGCAAGCGTTGTTGTGCCAATTTTTATTGTTGGAACAGCAGTTCAAGGCAGTATAAATGCTAATGACAACTTCGATAAACCTTTGCCTATCGCTGATGAAACAGTTATTGCAGGCCCGCCACCTAAAGATGCAGCGGCAGCCAAAACCCATATTCAAGGTAAAAAGATTCAAGGTAAAAAGGCACAGGGTATATGAATATTGTGATGCGCTGTTTCACCCTATTGTGTTTGATGTTTTGCCTAACCATAACAACGGCCACCGCAGGCAGTAGAGAAGGTGAAGTAAACGAGCAGCTCAATGCTGAGCAGTTAATTGATTTTGCCAAATTGGTCGAGAAAACCGCTGCAAAGCACGGCGCACGAGTTTTTCTGTTGGGTAGAGTGGGCCGGGCAAGTGATGAATTGCCCGAGGGCATTGAATATACCCATACTGCTTTAGCCGTTTATTCGATGATAACAACCGACGAGGGTAAGCAAGTGCCAGGTTATGCGATTTATAACCTGTATCAACAGAATCAGGCGTTGTCGCAAAGTGAGTTGGTCATTGATTATCCGGCCAATTTCTTTGCTGGTGTATCTGAACTTAAAGCGGGTATTGCCATTCCGACGGCGGCTGTGCAAAAAAGGTTATTGGCATTAATTGACTCTGGTGAATATCAACAGCTGCATAATCCGAGTTATTCAGTATTGGCCAACCCGTTTAATAGTCAATTTCAAAATTGCACTGAATTTACCCTAGATTTAATTAATGCTGCGATTTACCAAACCAAAGACATTAAGCAACTCAAAGCCAATGCTAAGGCCTATTTTAAACCACAGACACTTGAGACAAGCGGTTTGAAGTTACATATGGCGGCACTGTTTATGGACGATTTAACCTTGGATGACCACAATTCAAAGGTAAAAACCGCGACTTATTCTTCTATTGTTCGTTATTTGGCTGAAAATGACTTATTAAAGCACCAACAGACCCTGTATCCCGTTCAAGTTGTCGCCAATACCTTGTAATATTTAAATTAATTCCATCATATCCCCCGTGAATGACTGACAAATCTACAGATAAACTATAATGAAAGTGAAGCAGAGTTTTTATTTGGAGGGCTGCTCATTGGAATTACTTAAAATTGATTATCTCGGTCAACCGCTACGGGTAGAAGGCTCTATGGCGGGCTGGCAGGAGTTGTTTTGGAACAACGAACTTGTCTCGCAAAAACCCGCCTCGGCTACCAGCAATGGCCAATATGTTCACGAATTCAATATTCAACTCAACGGTATAAAAAGCGACGAGGGTTATGACAACACCCCTAAGTTGTTGCGCTGTCGTATTCAACTCGATGTTCAATGGCAACCATTCGAAGTGGTTTATAAACTGTATGTTGATGATGAGTTGATGGAAGATGGTAAGCGCAATTATAAGGATATTGAGCATCAAGTGCCGTTTGAACTACCTCAAACCAAAAGAACCTTCTCTTTGGTGAGCCTCACCACTTTTGCTGTTAAATTATTTAAATCGACTAAGACGATTAAGCTGGCGTTAGCCGGGGCTTCTTTGGCTGTGTATTCGAGTTTGTTTTCACTCACTTTTGGCGTGGTGTTGTTTATCAGCTTGATGTTTCATGAGTGGGGGCATGTGTTGGCAATGAAACATTTTGGCCTCAAGACACGTGGTATTTACCTTATTCCGTTTTTTGGCGGTTTTGCCATGCGCGACGAAAAGGTCAACACCCGCTGGCAGGCCGTGGTGATTGCCCTAATGGGACCTTGTTTTGGTTTATTGCTGTCGTTGCTTTATATGCTGGTATATGGAATGACTGGTGATATCTTTTTTGCAGCTTTAGCGTCTTTAAATGCGCTGCTTAATTTGTTTACGTTGTTTCCGATATTGCCTCTGGATGGCGGTCATATTGTCAAAAATATCAGCGCGTCGATGGACATCAAAACGGTTGCTGTGGTCGGGCTTGGTGTGGTTGGCCTTGCTGGGGTTTTAGGTTTTGGTTTGGGCCTGACTTTGATTGCTCTGTTGTTATTGGTGGGCAGTGCCGAGATCATGGTGGCATGGCGTAAAAGGCACGACAGTCATTTGTTGGGACTTGACCATTACGGCCAGTTTTTTGCGGCGGTTTGGTATTTTGTCACAGTGACTTGTTTGATTGGTGTGATTTGGTTTTTTGCCGGAATGGGTGATGATATGTTAGGGTTACCGCTTAGAATGCTGCAAAGCTAATTCGCTCATACTTATCATCATCAACAGGTAATCTTATGCTAAAAAGTAAACTGCCCAATGTGGGCATGACTATTTTCAGTCAAATGTCTGCATTGGCCAATCAGTATGATGCCATTAACCTTTCTCAGGGCTTTCCTAGCTTCGATTGTGACCCTTATCTTAAACAACAAGTGAATTATTACGTCAATAATGGCTTCAATCAATATGCGCCCATGCCTGGGATGCCTGAGTTGCAACAAGCCATTGCCGATATGATTGGTAATCAATACGAATTGAATATTTCTGCCGCCGATCAGGTAACCGTAACCTCGGGTGCCACCGAAGCTATTTTTGTCGCGATACAAACGCTAGTTCACCCCGGTGATGAAGTGATTATTTTTGACCCCGCTTACGACAGTTACGAACCTGCCATCGATTTGGCCGGTGGTAAATGTGTACATTTGTCGTTGGCATCGCCAGATTATAAAATCGATTGGGTTGAAGTTGAGCGCAGCATGACCTCAAGAACCAAGGCGATTATTATTAATAGCCCGCATAATCCAACAGGGTCGGTTTTAGGCGAAGATGACATTGTTGCGCTTAAAGATTTGGTTAACCGTTACGATATTCACCTTATTTCTGATGAGGTTTACGAACACATAGTGTTTGATGGTGAAGTGCACCACAGCGTATTGCGTTACCCTGAACTGGCCGAAAAAAGCTTTGTGACCTCGTCGTTTGGTAAAACTTTTCATGTTACTGGCTGGAAAACAGGCTATTGCATTACCCCGCCAGATATAACGACTGAATTTCGTAAAATTCATCAGTATGTGACGTTTTGCACTTTGGCACCAATGCAAAAGGCATTGGCCGATATGATGAATAAAAACCCGCAACATATTCCGGGCTTGGGTGCGTTTTATCAGCACAAGCGTGATGTGTTTTGCGAACATATAAAAGATAGCCAGTTTACATTACTGCCATGTAAGGGCACTTATTTTCAGCTACTTGATTACAGTGCGATATCTGATTTACCCGACACCGAATTTTGTAATTGGCTGACCAAAGTGCATAAAGTGGCGACCATTCCATTGTCGGTTTTTTATCAAACACCGCCACAAAGCAAAGTCATTAGGGTGTGTTTTGCCAAAGACGATGAGACTTTAAAACAAGCGGCCCAGATATTATGTCAAGTTTAACTGTTGCGTTGGTTCAGACCGATATCTGTTGGTTGAACCCGACTGAAAACACTCAAAGATTAACCGACAAATTGGCCGATATTAACGCGGTCGACCTGATTGTGTTACCCGAAACTTTCGCAACCGGTTTTGCGTTTGACCAACCCAATGTTGGTGAAGTGCCCAATGGCCCTATTCTCGACTGGATGAAGCACATTGCCGCGCAAAAGGGCGCCGTTGTGGTGGGCAGTGTTGCGGTTAATCAAGACGACAAAAATGCTAACCGACTGTATTGGGTTACGCCAAGTGGTGAAGTTAGCCATTACGACAAACGACATTTGTTTCGCATGGGTAATGAGCATCATCATGTTGTTGCTGGCAACGCCAGAGAGGTCTTTGAAATTAAAGGTTTTAAAGTACTGCCCTTGGTGTGCTATGACCTGCGTTTTCCGGTGTGGTCACGCAATCGTAATGATTACGATGTGTTATTGAACATCGCCAACTGGCCCGGTGCCAGAAGAAAAGTCTGGGATACCTTGTTGCAAGCCCGGGCGATGGAAAACCAGTGTTATGTGCTTGCGGTTAACCGAGTGGGTGACGATGGCAATGGCGTTGGTCATTCTGGTGGCACTGCGGCTTATGATTTCAAGGGTGATACCTTAAGTGCTGCGGCGGATAACACGTGTGACATTATTGTTCAAACGTTAGATTTAAAGGCTTTGAATAAGTTTAAAGAGGTGTTTCCGGCGCATCTTGATGGTGATGATTTCCAATTGTCGTAACCCAACTAATCCCCTACCTGGCCATTACAAGGACCTTTCAATGCGTATCGAACTTATCAGCACCGGCGACGAACTGCTCACCGGTGACATCACCGACACCAATTCTAGCTGGCTGGCCAGTCAATTGACCGAGCAGGGTTTTAAACTCAGCTATAAAACCACCGTTGCCGATGACTTAGAAGAACTGGTCGAAACCTTTAAACAACGCTCACAATACGCCGACTTCATTATCGTTAACGGTGGCCTTGGCCCAACAACCGACGACCTGTCGGCCCAAGCGGCTGCGCAGGCTCTTGGTGAACCCGTTGTGTTGTTCGAATCGTGGTTAGAGACCATGAAAGCGATGTTTATTAAAATGGGTCGGCATATGACCGACAGCAACATTAAACAAGCGATGCTGCCCAAAAGCTGCGAAATTGTCGATAACCCGGTAGGCACGGCGTGTGGTTTTAAGATTAAATTGGGCAAAGCCACTTTAGTTTTCACACCCGGCGTGCCCCGCGAATTCAAGCATATGGTAAAAGAGCAAATATTGCCTTTGCTGGTGGCTTCTAACGATACTCAACCTTTATCTATTAAGCGTTTTTTGTGTTTGGGGATAGGTGAGTCGGCATTGGCGACTTTATTAGAAGACGTCACTTTGCCTGAGGGTTGTGAGTTTGGTTATCGCGCAGCTATGCCTTTTATTGAGTTGAAAATATTCAGTAAAGGAGAGGTGTCTATGCAGGCACAAGTAGAGCAAGTGGCTGATATTGTTGGTGATTACTGCGTAGTACGTGATGGCAATTCATTGAGCCGTCACGTTCATCAGTTGTTATTAGATAAAGCTCAGGCGCAAGAAGGCTTTAAGTTTGGCACTGTTGAGTCTTGCACAGGTGGTATGGTGGCAAGCTCACTGGTGGAATATCCCGGCAGTTCTTGGTATCTCGATAGAGGCTTGGTTACTTATAGCAATACCGCTAAACAACAATTGGCTGATGTCACCAGTGAAACGCTCGAAGCTGTGGGCGCCGTCAGCATCGAAACCGCACGAGAAATGGCCCAAGGCGCAGTTAAAAAACACGATTTAGATTTGGTGGTGTCAATCACTGGTGTTGCTGGGCCTGATGGTGGATCAGACGAAAAACCCGTTGGCACTGTGGCTTTTGCATTGGCAGACAAAAACAACTGTTATAGCCAGATGCTCTTAATTCCTAATCGTGGCCGCACCAATGTAAGAGCAACCGCCTGCGCAATTGCACTAGATATGGTGCGCCGATATGTTGAAGGGGTTGAGGTTATTGGGGGTTATCAGTCTTATAAGGCTGTAGCAAAAACTGTATAAATCAACGTAGGGTGCGCCGTGCGCACCGCCGCCATGGATGATGTTAGCGCCAAACCTATACTTACTCATCACCTTATCAAGCAAAAACCAGAACCGTGCCCATCCACATTAAAGCAGCAAGTCCGGCGGCAAATGTCGCGGGCACAACTTGAGTTTTAACATGATCCATCAAATCTGTGCCTGTGGTCATTGAGCTTAATATGGTGGTGTCGGATATTGGCGAGCATTGGTCGCCATAGACACTGCCATTTAGCACAGTGGCGAAACAAACTGACAGGTATAATATCGGGTTTTCTAATCCTTGAGCTTCTCCTACAGCCCATGCCAATGGCATCGCCAGCGGAAAGGCGATGGCATAGGTGCCCCAGCTAGAACCCGTTGAAAATGCGATAACCATTGTCATTAGCTGTAAGAATAAGGGTAATGTCCAATAGGGAATTTGTTGCCCGAGTTGTTCTACCAAATAGATAGCGCCGCCGATTTCTTTACTGATGGCACCTATGGTGATTGCCAGCATCAATAACACCGAGGCCAAAACCACACTTTTCAATCCATCACCTATGCCTTCTATCAATTCATTAATCGCCATGCCCTTAACTGCGGCGATTAAGCCAGACATAATGAGCGCAGTAGCGAATGCCCAGTTGATATTAGGTGTGCCCCAAGCGATAAAGGTGCCAACTGCTATGCCAATGAGAGTAAGCAGTGGAATGAAAAACTCTGCGACATGAGGTTTGTATCCCTCAGGTACTGAGCTTTTCTGTAATTCTTTGGCGCTTAGTGGGCGGGCACCGGGGGCGTCAAGTTCGCCAGTTGTGCGCGAGCGGTGCATGGCGTCACGAATGCCTTTACCCGAGAAACGAGTGATATCGAGGCTTAGCAGTAGGGTGCCTAATACAGCAAGAATGCCGTAAAAGCTAAAGGGAATACTTTGAAAGAAGAAGGATATACGATCAGACTCAGTCGCCAAAAATGAAATCCCCGGCACGAATATTAGCGCTTGAACATAGGCAGGCCAAGCGTTAAAGGCCAATACAGAGGCGATTGGCGAGCCTGTTGAATCGACTATGTAACTCATTTCTTCGTGGCTTACGCCTGCTTTGTCTGCCAGTGGCCTAACTGTGGTGCCCACCAATACAGTGCTGATTGAACCCCCTTGAAAGAACACCACGCCAAGGCTCCAAGCCACCAATTTTGCGCTACGGGGGCCTCGAACAAAGTGTTTGGTCATGAACTCGGCAAACGCCTGCGCAGCGCCTGTTCTGGTCCAAATGCCCATTAAGCCACCGAGTAACCACAGGTATAATAGCAACAACCCCGCAGCGCTGGTCGAGGCTAGGTTGGGTATCAGTACGTCTTCTATTAAATCAAAACGACCGAGCATAAAGGCACCGCACACAATGCCGCCAAGCAGTGCGGTAACAGGCTCTTTGGTCAGTAAACACAGGGCAATGGCGATAAAGGCAGGTAACAATGACCATAGGCCAAAGTGAAACTTGAGTTTGAGTAACTGGATTTGGGGTTCGTTCTTGTTTGAGTCGCTATTAGGGTTTTGTTTGACCACCCACTGCTCTTCAAGGGCTGGTTTGTCAGTTGCGGTGTCGAGCGCTTGTTGCCTGAGTGGTGATTGTTCGTAAGGTACGGTTTGCCCCACAGGCAGCTCTTTGCCTTTGTATTTGTAGACTTGCACGCCTTCATCATTTTGATAAATGTTAAAAGACAACGCCTGTTCGCGCCATTTTGGTTGGACGCTGCTAGAGATATAAAGGCTGGTCATCATCGCCAGTATAAATAGAAGGGCGGCGTAGGTGCCCGCTGTTATGGATTTCATTGTTATTATTACCGGTGGCGCAGAATGGCCACCAGTTTAGAGATAGGTTATGGGTTTGGCAAGTTGGCCGTTATTTACAGGCCCCTAATCATTCACAAGCCACAGTGCCTTCGAGCTGAATATCAAGTGCTTGCAAGATTTTTTGTAAGGTGCTGGAGTTGGTATTACGATAATTTTCTTGCTCGTAACGGGCAATTTGACGTGCACTGACGCAAACCTTACGACCAAACGAATCGAGACTCATATTGGCTGCCAAACGATAACGAATGGGCGCTGTCATCAAGTCTTCTAGTGACTCGATTTTAATTTCTGGTGGACTAGTGTTTTTGAGTCTATCGTACTCGCGCATATCGGTTTGAATTTGGGCAATCAACGAACGAGTTTGCGCTTTGCCTGCTTGCTCAATTACATCGGGCACCCCTTGTTTTTTGGGTGCATCAAGCGATTCGGTCAACATTACCAGTTGTTGTTGCGCCGCTGTGTATTGAATATCACTGGTGATCATTTTTAACCTCCCAACCTTATTTTAAGAATGCCTTTTGGCTCACCGTCACGGTTTACCTGAAAGAATCGAGGAAAGGGCAAGCCACTTTCAGACTCGATAATATTGGCGATAAAAAAATCTAAACCATATAGAGCTTTAATGTGCTCGCGGCAACCCAAAAATATCGGGTCTAATTTATCGACGTTGACATGGGGACTGTATTCCCAACAGCCATCAATATCGTCGGGATTGTCTTTACTGCTGACAAAGCTGCCATCAACCCACAGTGTTGTTACCCCTGAAAAGGCAAAATTGTCGGCCGCTTCGCGCAACCCTTGCATAAGCGACTTTCTGCGTATTGTTGATTTGCCATAAACGATTTCAATTTCGTCTAATGTGGCTTCATGCTCACCCGGTGGCAATTCGCCGTTTGATTGCAATGCTGGAATACTCATCGTTAACTCCCTTTTCCATTTCGTTATTGCTATTTACGTCACTGTTAATCTTTCGCTATGACACTTTAGTCATGACATAATCATTGTAGCGCAAAAAACATCCAAGTCAATGTTAGGTGGCGATAAAATGGCAGAGGCCTTTAAAGAGAGATGGGGTTAAAGGTGGTACGAAGAGATGGAAGGATTTTAAAGTTAGTGGTTATTTGGACTTTTAAAACAGCCTTATCCTACGCCGTTGTAAAAGTCCGTGCGGCGCACTTTACGCCAGCCTATCTTTAGTTTTTCAGGCAGCTTCACTGCTGAATGAAGCACACGCCATCAATGCCAGCGTGTTATCGAGCATACGATTAGCGAATCCCCATTCGTTGTCGTACCACGCCATAACCTTAACCAAACGACCATTAACACGGGTTTGTGCTGCGTCAAAGGTGGCAGATACCGGAATATGGTTATAGTCGATAGACACCAACGGTAACTCGTTGTAAGCCAATACTTTAGGGTTGGCTTTGGCTGCTGCTGCCATGGCTTGGTTGATTTCTTTTGCGGTGGTCTCTCTGCCAGCATAGAATGTTAAATCGACTACCGACACATTGGCTGTTGGTACACGCACTGCCATACCGTCGAGTTTGCCCTCTAGTTCAGGCAAAACTAAGCTCACTGCTTTGGCTGCGCCAGTTTGAGTTGGGATCATCGATAATGACGCGCAGCGGGCACGGTACAAATCGCTGTGACATACATCTGTGATACTTTGGTCGTTAGTAATTGCGTGAATAGTGGTCATGCTGCCGCTTTCAATACCCACTAAGTCGTTTAACACTTTGGCCACAGGGGCTAAACAGTTGGTGGTGCACGAGGCGTTCGAAATTATCTGATCTGCACTGGTTAATAGGTTGTCGTTAACGCCATAAACAATGGTTGCATCAACGTTTTTGCCCGGTGCAGAGATGATGACTTTGCTGGCTCCTGCGTCGATGTGTGCCTTTGCAGTGTCTCTTGAGGTAAAAATACCTGAACATTCTAGCACTACGTCTACTTTTAGCGCTTTCCACGGTAAATCTGCCGGATCACGTTGTTGTAGTAATTGAATTGGGTCGCCGTTAACAATCAATTTGTCGTCGTTTAGGCTGACATCTGCATTGAAACGTCCATGAACTGAGTCGAACTGGGTTAAATGAACATTGAGTTTGGCATCGGCCAAATCGTTAATGGCAACCACTTCTATTTGGTTGCGAAAATCTGATTCGTACAGTGCGCGTAAAATATTACGGCCAATTCGGCCATATCCATTAATAGCTACTTTGATAGTCATATGATTATCCCTTTTTAAGCTGTGAGGCGACTTTGGCCATGGCTTCAATTTCAGCCCATTTTTGTTCGCGAATGAGCTTTTCGGGCGCCATCCAAGAGCCGCCAACGCATCGTACATTGGGCAAGGCCAGATAACTCGGGGCATTATCGGGATTCACGCCACCCGTTGGGCAAAACGCCAGTTGCGGTAATGGACCACCAATAGATTTGAGCATTGGCGTGCCGCCAGCGGCTTCGGCCGGAAAGAACTTAAGCGCTGAATAACCCAATTCATATAGTTTCATTGCTTCGCTTGGTGATGCAACGCCGGGTAATAGTGGAATATCACTGTTTTTTGCTGCTGCTAACAATCCATCGTTTACGCCGGGGCTGACAAAAAATTGTGAGCCTGCGTCTTCTGCCGCTTTTAACGTTTGCGCGTCAATCACTGTGCCTGCACCGACAATGGCTTCGGGCAATTGCTCTTTTATCAGGGCGATGGCCTCAAGGGCGACTGGGGTTCTTAAGGTAATTTCAAGTACAGTTAAACCACCGTTATATAAGGCTGTTGCCAGTGGTACTGCGTCTTCTATTCGTTGAATAACCAAAACCGGCATCACCGGGCTGGCGTCCATTATGTCTCTAATGTCCATTATTTTGTCTCCGCTTTGTCTGTATCGACGGTTAAGTGGTCATGCAGCCAAGCTGCTGCGCCGATAAAGGCGGGTTGACGGTGAGTGATGAGTTGAATTGGAATGTCTTTAACGTATTTTCGCATCGCGCCTTTGTTCATAAAGCGATTTAAAAACTGGCTTTCGGCGATGTGTGGCTGAATTTTTGGCAAAATACCGCCACCCAGATAAACGCCGCCTTTGGCACCATATATCAATGCTAAATCGCCACAGTAACTACCCAGCAACCCTAAGAAAGTACCAAACGCTTCGACACACAATGGGTCGGTATTAGCCAACGCATGTTGGGTTACCTCTGCTGGCGTGAATATGTTAGTGGTTGGCTGCTGGTGGAGTTTGGCATAGGTGCGATAAAGGTTTAACAAACCTGCACCTGACAGTAATTCTTCAGCAGAAATGTGCTGTTGTTGCTGCCTAAGTATTCTGAATAAATCGAGTTCAATATCGTTACCCGGTGCTACAGCCACATGGCCGCCTTCTCCGGGAACAGGCACGTAACCAGATGCGGTTGGCACCAATGCAGCTACGCCCAAACCTGTGCCGGGGCCAATAATGACTTTGGCTGCTTTTTCGTCAGCTACGCCGGGTTTGATTGAAAATAAACTCGACTGAGGTATGTGAGGTACCCCATAAGCCAATCCAGCAAAGTCGTTCACGACCAGCAAGGTGTTGAAATCGTAACGCTTTTTAAGCTTGCTCACCGAAAACTGCCATTTTAGGTTAGTCAGTTCAACAGTGTCGTCGGTGACTGGGCCTGCGATGGCGATACAGGCATTTTGTGGTCGCAAACCTGTGATGGTTTCGAGATAGGTGTCGAGCGACATAGAAAAACTGTCGTAGTCAGCCGATAAGAAAATTCGGCTTTGGCTAATCTGAAACTCGCCAGTTTGCTCATCAATGCCCGTCACAAGTGCGTAACGGGTGTTGGTGCCGCCAATGTCGGCGACCAGATATGGAAATTGCTTATTGGTTTTCATTATAAGGTCCTACTTTATTCTTCGTCAGCCAATGAACCGAGCACACAGGCTCCGGCAGAGGCATCACTGACGTTGTTTCTGAACATTGAAAACAGTTCGCGTCCGCTGCCAAACTGTACATTTTCGCCACTGTATTGGGCTTGAGGGCGGCTGTTAAATTCGGCTTCATCAACCAAAACCTGCAACTCACCTGTGGTGGCATCGAGGCGAACCATGTCGCCATCTTGTACTTTGCCAATAAATCCGCCTTCACTGGCTTCTGGGGTTAAATGAATGGCGGCGGCAACTTTGCCTGAAGCGCCTGACATTCTGCCGTCGGTGACCAATGCCACTTTAAAACCCTTGTCTTGCAATGCACCCAAAGGCGCAGTTAATTTATGCAATTCAGGCATACCATTGGCTTTGGGGCCTTGAAAACGCACTACACCGATGAAATCACGGTGCAACTCTCCTGCCTTAAAGGCGGCGTTGAATTGTTGTTGGCTGTCGAATACCCGTGCTGGAGCTTCAATTTTTTGATGTTCAGGTTTCACTGCCGAGGTTTTAACAATGGCTTCACCGATATTGCCTTTCATGGCCTGTAATCCACCATGTTGGCTGAATGGGTCGTTGGCCGGGCGTAATACATTCGCGTCTAGCGATTGTGCTGGAGCATCATGCCAATCTAGTCCTGTTTCGGCCAGTTTTGGTTCTTTACGATAATCGGCTAATGAACCATTGGCGGCGATCGTGAGGACATCTTCGTGTAAAAAACCATTATCGAGCAAAGTACTAATAAGATAGGGCATACCACCGACCGCGTGAAAACGATTGATGTCGGCCAAACCATTGGGGTAAATACGGCTGATCACTGGTACTACTTCTGACAGGTCAGAAAAGTCATCCAAGGTGATGTTAATGCCCGCTGCGTTGGCAATGGCGACCAAATGTAAGGCCTGATTGGTTGAGCCGCCTGTGGCCAATAAGCCAACCAAACCATTAACCATGGCTTTTTCGTCAATGACTTTACCGATAGGGCGATAGTCTTCTGATGCGGCGCTGTATTTAAGCACTTGTTTTGCGGCTTCTTCGGTTAAGCGTTCACGTAATTCGGTGCCTGGGTTAACAAAAGATGAGCCGGGTAGTTGAACGCCCATGATCTCAAGCAGCATTTGGTTGCTGTTGGCTGTGCCGTAGAACGTGCAGGTGCCAGCGCTGTGATAAGAAGCTGATTCGGCTTGTAGCAATTCTTCGCGACCGACTTTGCCCTCGGCGAATAATTGTCTTACTCTGGCTTTTTCGGCATTGGGCAGGCCACTAGGCATAGGTCCAGCTGGTACAAATATCGCTGGTAAATGACCAAATGATAAAGCGCCAAGTAAGAGACCTGGTACGATTTTATCGCAAATACCTAGGAATAAAACCCCATCAAACATGTTGTGAGACAGCGCAACAGCAGCCGACATGGCTATTACATCACGGCTGAACAATGATAATTCCATGCCGGGTTCGCCTTGGGTGATACCGTCACACATTGCTGGTACGCCGCCTGCAAACTGGGCAACATGGCCTTGCTCGGTGATCACCGCTTTGATTTTTTGCGGATAATCTTCATACGGTTGATGCGCCGAAAGCATGTCGTTGTATGCCGAAACGATGGCGATATTGGCTTTTTTGGCTGCGGTTAATTTTGATTTTTCGCTGGCTGAACAAGCAGCAAAACCGTGGGCTAAATTGCCACAAGGCAGGCTGGTTCTGGCCCGTGCGCTGCCACCGACTTGCGCGATTCTGTTTAAATAACGCGCTCGACTGGCTTTTGAGCGATCAACAATGCGTTGCGTGACCGCAATTATTTCAGGATTCATAATTTATATGCCTTATTGTTTATGGCGCCCAGAAGACGTGCACGGGTACTTGTTGCTGTTGCAAAACTGCGCTCACCGGCATTTTTCGGTGGTCGGTGTTTTTCAACGCGTGTTGGTATACGGTTCGTTTCGCATCGCCTGTGATCAGTAAAATCAGCTGGCGAGATTTAAGCAATCCAGCCAAAGACAACGTGATACGTTCGAGATTGTCGCCGGTGACTTCACTGCGGTTGGCGATGATGGTTTGCACTAGTTCGTTGCTGTTGGCATCCAATGCCTGCTCAATACCGTCACAATCGGGGAAGATAGAGGCTGTGTGTCCATCGCCGCCCATGCCCAGAATAGTTACGTCCCATGGGGATGAAAGCTTTGCATAGTTTTTGGCTGTTTGAGCCAAGCCCTGCTTAGCTGTTTGGCTTGCGTTTTTCATCACAGTGTAAGGTGCGTTAGCAGCATTGTTTTGCAGCAACGAATTTTGAATGAAGGTTTGATTTGAACTCGAATTTTGTGGGTCTACCCAGCGTTCGTCAACCAAAGCCACATCGATTTGCGACCAAGGTAATGATTGCTCAGATAAAGCCTTATACAAAGGGGCTGGCGTACTGCCGCCCGAAGCCATAAAAGTGGCTCGGCCAGTATCGTTGCAAGCTTTATGCAATGCATGCATGCAGTGTTCGGTCAGTGATTCAATTAAGGCTTCACGAGTATCGAAAAAATGTTCAGTTAGGGCCATGTTACGCACCTCCCAGCAGGTTTTTGATGTTGCGCCATTTAAAGCCGTCTTTTTCAATCATTTCATCAGATTCTGTTGGCCCCCAAGTACCAGCGGCATATTGACAGGGTTTGTCGTCGCTGTTTTTCCATGCTTCGAGGATTGGGTCGAGCCATGCCCATGAAGAATCGACTTCGTCACGATGAATAAACAACGTTGAATCGCCTCTTAAACAGTCGAGCAATAAACGTTTGTAAGCATCGCGGTCGGCATTTTGCTGTGGTACGCCTTGGTTTAGATTCAAATTCATTTTTTGCAACAGAATATCGTTGTGATCAAGATCTTTGGTCATCATTTGCAGCTGAATATTCTCATCTGGTTGCAAACGAACAATCAGCTTGTTTGAAGCCATATGTCCGGCTTCAGGGCGAAATACTCGGTGTGACACGGGTTTGAACTGAATCGCTATTTCGGCATATTGCTTTTGCAAGCATTTACCCGTTCGCAGATAAAATGGCACGCCTGCCCAACGCCAGTTGTCGATGTGTGCGCGAATGGCCACGAAAGTTTCGGTTTTGCTGAGCTGGTCGTTAAGCTCATCTAAATACCCGGTTTGTTCTTTGCCATTGACCACGCCCGCTTTGTACTGGCCGCGAACGGTGTTGGTGAAAACATCATCGCCGGTAATAGGCCTTAATGACTTGAGTACTTTGATTTTTTCGGCTCGAACAACCTCAGCACACATTTTGCTGGCAGGTTCCATGGCCACTAAGCACAACAGTTGCAACAAGTGATTTTGCACCATGTCACGTACTGCACCCGCTTTGTCGTAAAAGCTGGCGCGACCTTCAAGGCCTACGGTTTCGGCCAGCGATATTTGCACATGGTCGATACTTTGAGCGTCCCATAAGTGTTCAAACAGGTAGTTACTAAAACGCAATACCATTAAGTTTTGAACGGTTTCTTTGCCAAGGTAATGGTCAATTCGGTAGATGTTGTCTTCTGGAAAGTACGACCCAACCGCGTTGTTGATTACTTCTGCCGATGCTCTGTCATAACCGATGGGCTTTTCAAGAATAACCCTAGATTTGTCGGTGATAAGTTCGTGGGCAGATAGGTTTTCGCAGGTTTTGGCAAACAAACTCGGCGGAATGGCGAAATAGAATATGCATTCGTGAGCTGAGTCATTGATAAGTTTTGTTAATTCATCCCAACCTTTGCTGGGGTCGACAATATCTAATGCAACAGGCGTTATGCGCCGGCTAAAGGCTTTGAAGTGTCCCGGGTTAAACTGCCTATCGGGCAATTGTTTTTCTAGCCATTGTTGAATATTGGCCACGTACTCGTCACGATTGACTGAGTCACCAAAAGCGGTGGTGATAATGCGAAGGTCTTGGTCTAATTCTTGATTTACTTCCCCACGGTACAGTGCGGGCATTAATTTGCGTAGGGATAAATCTCCATCTCCACCAAATAATATGATGTCATAGGTTGCTGACATGCTAGTTCCAGCTCCTGAAAAACACTGATGAAACTTACGCCCTGTGCGCTGTTTATTGAGTTTTTCACGGACCATATTAAAGCAACCACGACGACTGTCAATCGTGCATACGTATGTTGTTTAGATTGCAAAGATTATGCAAAGAATAGGGTGATGAGCGCATATTAAGTCACCAGTTAGTACCAAATAACCCAGTTGACAACGTTGTCATTGTTGGTTAATAATGCCATTCATCAAAGTATGAACACAAGGTATGCATAAAATGACAGAAAAAAAATTGAGATTCATAGGTGCGTTGTTAGGCGCTGGATTATTGGCTGGTTGTAATACCGCACAATCTCCAAAAGTTGCTCAAAACGTAACCGACGAAGTGTTCTTTGACGATTTTTCTTATCAAGATATGAGCGGGTTTTACGCCAATGATTGGAAAGTGCGAACGCAAACGGGTCACCCGGGCATTAGCGGTGCAACTTGGTCTGCCGATGGCATCACTTTTCATGACGGTATAGAAGGTGCAAAAAACGGCATCGTTCGTATGACCTCAAAAACTGGCGGCACCGGCGTTAATACTCAACATACTCAGTTTTGTCATGAGCGAAAATACCTTGAAGGCACGTACGGCGCACGGGTTTTCTTCCGAGACGAGCCTAGCAGTGGCCCCGATGGTGATGAAGTGATTCAAACCTTTTATGCCATCAGCCCGTTAAAAGCACCTATGGACTTAGATTACAGTGAAACTGATTTTGAGTATCTGCCAAATGGCGGCTGGGGTGCAGGTCGCAGCCCGGCGATGTGGTCAACAACCTGGGAAACTTTTCAGTTAGAACCATGGACCAAGGTTAACGAATATACACGTAAACCGGGCAGTTATAGCGGTTGGCGCACTTTGGTATTAACGGTGATGAATGACGAGGTCACCTATTATGTAGATGGCGAGTTGTTGTCAACTCACAGCAGTAAAGTTGCCCCAGAAGTACATATGTCGATGAATTTTAACCTGTGGTTTATGCCCAAAGGCGCCGATGGTTCAGCAGGGCCTATCGAATCAGAGCAAATTCGTGAATACCAAGAAGACATAGATTGGGTTTTTCATCAAGCCGGTGCAGCATTAACTACAGCGCAAGTTGAAAGTGCGGTGGAAGGTATGCGTTTGAGTAAAGTGACACATGTAGATAAAGTGCCTGCGCAAAATCCGCCTTTGGTTTCTGAGTGTGGGTTGTAGGCTGCAAAAAAACTGGGAGGCACAATTGCCTTGTGTCGCCCAGACTTAATTCTTATTAAGGTGCTTTGCTAACCTTTTTTCGTGCTTGATATATTGCTCAACCGTTAAGTATTTCTCCCAAGGTTCAACGCTGGAATTGCGCTGCCCCTCATCATAACGAATAAAGTAATAGGTCAGTTGATGTTCGCTCACCAGGTGTTTTAGGGTGCATATGACTATGTTTGCTTGTTCAGGTGAATCACAATGCTTGGGTCGCCATTGCTGCAAGACCTTTTCGCGGTCAGTAACATTGTCTACGGCAAAGGCCAAAGGCGAAATATGAAACCAGTTTGTTACACTGGCATCATCATCGATATAAGCCAGCCATAGGTAGGCTACAGCCAATAAAGGTCGCGTGGTTTTATCTGTGGCAACGCCTTTTATTGCTTGGCAAAAACCAATGCCACAATATTCAAATTGGGCATAATGAACTTCTTTGTCTTGCATGTATGTATAAGTTGCACTGCCTTTAAATTGTAATACTTGCAAGGTTTCGTTTATCGCGTTGTTATTCGGTGCTGCTTGCGCGGCAAAAAACATCAAGCACATTAGTACGAGTAATCCTATTCTTTTCATATTAGTACCTATGGTTCAGTGACTTCTATAATTGACGAGTTATCAACGGAATATTGAGAATCTAAGCCGTTACCTGCACCAATTTGAAGGTGCCAATGGTCAGAAAAATTATTGACTTTATTCTCGAAGACTATGTGAGTAAATCCGGAGTCACTCACCGCCTCTAACATTTCTGCTTGTGTCAAATTATTAAATAAAGGCCCTGCAATGTCCACAGCTAACCCTTGATAATGAAAACTGTTACTAGAATGGCTTATTGTTTCGGCACCGCCGGTAACCAATAAAGTGACCAATCCTGATGCGTCTGCCAGCAAGATTAAAGCTGTAAGGGTTGCTCCTGTCGGCAAAACTGTGTCAGGTGCTCCCTTATTTAATTCTATAATGGTCCCGTTGGCTGTTAGATATTTAGGGTGATTGGGATCTGTCGTAATATTTATAACACACGGCCCAGTACTCGTAGAAGGCGGAATTGGGCCATCACCACCTTCGGGCAGTAGCCCGCTTTCATCGGTGAACATCAAAGTATTGGCATTGCCGTAAAGGTAGGTATTAATGCCACCGCGAATGCCTATCGGGTCGCTTTGTAAATAACGGCCAAGTGTTGCGTCATAATCTCTGAATCCGTTATACCATGATTGCTTTTCTTCATCCCAATATTGGCCGGGGAAACCGATGTTTAACTGTATGTCTTCAATCAGCACTGTCCGGTCAAAAGCTTTGTTCTTTGCTTGCCAAACGGTTGTTGCGGTTGCATCTGTGACGATCTCTGGCCGTCCTTGATGGTCAGTAAATACGTAGTATCGTTGATCATTTTGACTTAACGCAATCAAACTACCATTGAGGTAGATATATTCCTTTGTGATGAGATCATTGGTGATTTCTACTGCCAATTTGCCTTCTTTTGTGTAGATGTAGTGAATAACATCGCCATTGGCGAGTCGTTTTTCTATCCGTTGACCTTTGGTGTTGTAGCTGTATCGCGTTGTCTCACCATGAGCCTTAACACTTTCCATTCGGTTGTTGGCGTTGTAACCAAATTCTCGTGCATGATGATTGCCCGTGTCGGTGGTTATATTACCGTTGCCATCATAACTAAACGTTCGGTTGTCATTTGCGCTGGTGATCGTTGTTAAACGATTCGAGTTATCGGCAATAGTGTAAGTGGCCGTCGTTGTTGTTTCTGCTGTGCGATTACCGAGGCTATCGAAGTTGTAATTCTGTTCATCACTACCACCAATGGTGGTTAGTCGGTTTAGGCCATCGTAGTCAAAGTCGTTTGCCTGGGCATATCTTAAATTCGACAGTGCGGTGATACTACCCGTTAAATTGCGTTGGTAGTTTAAGTCTTGGACGCCACTTGCCAGTATACGTGACACGCGATATTGGTCATCGTACTGTATTGCTCGCTGTTGGCCATTGGCGAATGTCCAACCTTTAATTTTGCCGAATGGCTTGTAGCGGATTTGATTGATGAGCCTGTCACCATTGACTTTTACGTTAATGACATTGCCTATAGCATCACGTTTGTATTTGATTTTTAAACCACTGGGGTAATGAATATTGCGGATTCGGCCATTAATATCATATTGATATTTGAGTTGAAAGGCGTTACCGGGTAATGCGTTTGTGAATGTGACTGTTTTCTTATGTAAACTGCCGTCGTCATGGTAGCTAAAGTATTCGATGCTGGTGTTGTCGGTGGCTCTACAAATTTGACCGATACCGTTGTTACATTCATCGTATTCGAAGCTTTGAATCATGTCGGCATTGGCCGATTTTGTCAGTATTCTACCCAGTAAATCATAGGTAAAAATAAGGTTGTTGCCGTTAGCGTCTGTTGTCGAAATTAATTGTCCTGCCTGATTATATAAGTAGGTTTTTTCGCCGCTGTCGGGATTGTTTTGATGGGTTTTCTCACCAAATGCATTGTAGGTGTACGTTGTCGAATTACCACGGGCATCGGTAATTCGAATCACTTTGTTTTGGTCGTTGTAAATTAATGTCGTCTTGTTACCTTGGCTATCTATTACGGCGACTTTGCGGTTTAAATGATCATATTCGTAGCTTGTTGTATTGCCTTCCCCATCGCTGACTGCCAATACATTACCATTGGCATCTCGTGCAAAGTGTTGACTCTGTTGGCCACTTTTACTTATGTTGATCACCCGGCTAAGCGCATCAAATGTCTGCTGTTTACTGAAAGATTCGATGGTTTCGGTGATTTTTTTTTGTCCCAACACACAATCAGGGCGAATGCTGTCGTTGGTGCAGTCGTTAAATTGCCAAGCAGCCTCATCAGCTTCAAATGTTTGCTCGGTAGTATTGCCTGCGGCATCAAGGGTCTGTTGAATGCTTTGGCCTAAAGCGTTGGTCGTTGTGGTTTTACGATAGGCTCGGTCATAACCATAAATGGTGCTATTTCCGTCAGGACCTATGACTTTGGTTAGTTGGTTAAATGCATTATAGCGGTATTTGGTGACCCGTTTTTCATCCATTTTTACTATCTGTTTGTGTAAACGGCCATTTGTATCGTATTTGAAAATGGTTTTAAGGCCGTTACTGTTAATTTTAAAACCAGCAAGGCCTAACTCGTTATAGTCACCATAAGTCATTTTATGACCTAAGGCATTGACCTTGCCCAATAAGTTTCCTTTATCGTCATAAGAATAAGTGGCACTATCTGTATTGCCAGTTAAAGGCCCGTCGATAATCTTGTGTTTAATTTTTCCGTTATCGTGTAGCTGATATTGATAAGTCCAAGTTCTTGTGTCATCTGAATCGAGAGATTGTCGTTGTTTCTTCACTAAGCGATGGTTGTCGTCGTAAGCGAATGACGTGACTAAAGTGCTCGTCGTAAGGCTAATCGGCAAAGGTAAGAATTTGTGCCATTCGGTGCGAACAGTATTGGCTTGGGCAGTACCGTAACCAGTGGTTGTTTTGGTGATAAAACCGCGGTCATTGTAATCATAATCGGTGATATTGCCTTGCCAGTCGGTGACCTTGTCTTTGAATCCCAAAGTGTCGTAACTGTGGGTTTTGTTGGCGGCATAACATACGCCCGATTCGTGACCCTCAATAGTGGTTGGCAACTTTTTTCCATTGAGAGTTGTAAAGTGATAAGTGGTCTTTTTGCCCAAAGGATTGGTGACGGTAGTGCTGTCATCGTCGTTATATTCAAAGAGGGTTCTTTCTGCCCCTTTTGCATGTTGGCTTAGTATTGCCCTGCCAAATTCATCATAACGCCACTTTGCATAATTTTTGTCATTGATGCTGATAGCTGTTAATGCGTCTGGGTGCCGTGCATCTTCATAAAAATATGAGCGTTTCGTTTGGTCTGGGCTTGTTACTTTTGACAATAATCTGCTTTCGCTGTACTCATATCGATAAACTTGTTGATCGGGTGTTGTTATCTGGCTTATCAAACCAATCGAATTGTAAGCCAAGGTCAAAACGCGGCCAGATTGACTGACAACTTGCACTAATTTACCATCAAAGTAACGGTAATGCAGAGTTTGCCCTGGTTTGGTTGAACGCATGGTAATACGACCACTATCATCGTAGTTTTCGCTGGTGCCATCATCGCTTTTGTATGTCCAAACCCCCGTTGAAGAGCGCGCGAACAAGGCGAACTTGTCAGTCGTTTCAAACCATTGGTTGTTATTTGTATCGCGATATAGGAATTTCTGTTGACCATTAGGGCGTATCAAAGTTGCCGTTACTGGCATGCCTGCATCGTCACGATTGATTTTTAGTGAATAATCGAAGTTTGATAACCACTTTGCACCGAAAACACCTTTGTGGGTTTGGGTTTGATAATAGAATCGCTCTATCGCTAATAGGTCATTTGGTATTGAAAAATCAGATTCATGTTGGAACTTTTTCCCTGAAGCCAGCATGACAGGATTGCCACCACAAAGAATTTCAGTAGGTGTTGTTGAAGTGGTACTTGAAGTGCCTGTATAAGGATTGTAGGGATAGCCATCGGGATAATCCGACATATCTGAAGCTTCGTAAACCCATTCACATGCTGAAGTATCAACATAATATGAACTGCCGTCACTATTGATTACTTTAACCTGTGAACTGTAACATTGCAGTCTTAATGCATGTGCGTTGCTCGCAAACATTAATAGTATTATGACTAAGCAATTCGTAATTTTTAACATTAGCGCTTCTTCTTTTGGTGTTATTTTACTTAAATACCGTAAAGTGAGGCGCGCATCTTAATTAGGTTATTCGGTAAAAGCAAGTGGAAAAAACCTTTAAAAGGCAATTTCTTTATTGACGATAATCTTGTTGATGCTCAGTCAAATAGCTCAAGCCTTGTGTCAGTTTGTTAATCTTCGATATACAGATAATTCACGTTTTGGATACGAGATGTTTAATTAAGCATCAAAAATAACATTTACAACCGTCTTATTGCCATGTTATGGTCTGGCTCGTTGGTTTGGACAAATTCAAATCAACGGATATATCGTAGCCTTATTTGAGGGTATAAAAGGAAGCAAGTAAGGGTATTAACTTAATACACTAATTGAAAAAAGGTCTTCATATGAACATTTCTAAATTCGCCAAAGTATTGGCATTCGGTGCATCTATTGGTTTTGGTGTTGTAGGTAGCGCTTCAGCTGCTTTTGGCGGTTCTTGCTGCCAAAACGTGTATCAACAAGCTATTCGTGGTTGTTTGTTCGCAGGTAACACTTACTCATACTGTACTAGCTACTACGCAAGTGATTTAAACGATTGTAACGCAGGTACTGGTGTTTTCTACCCACTGTGTAACGACTAAGAAAAGTACGGTGCATGGCCGCTCGATGATATTCATTAATTCTTGACGGTGTGAACAGTACATATTGGACAAATACGGCAACGTATCTGTCCTTTTTTTGCTTTTGGCCTTCGACTTAATCTAATTATTACTTTTTATTCTCTTTCATCAATGCCTTCAATTCACTGATTTCGCCATGCAAGTCTTTGATCTCCACATGTAAATCTTTAAGTGTCACCATCCGATCATTTAACTCTGTTTCGTTGATGTGTTCTTCTTCAAGCACGCTGACCATTATGCCTATCACCATATTTAAAAAGGCAAAAGTGGTGAGGAAGATAAACGAGATGAAATACGCCCAGCTCCAAGGATAAACATCCATGGTTTCGTAAAGAATGTCTGTCCAGCCTTCAAAGGTCATAATTCTGAACAATGTCAGTAATGATATGGCGATATCGCCCCACAGCACCGGGTTCACTTTTTCGAAGAACAGGCTGCCAAAAGCGGCGTAAATGTAGAAAATGATGAACATTAAGGCCATTACGTAACCAAGGCGCGGCAAAGCTGTGAAGAATGAATTCATTAATATGCGCAGTTCAGGGATGATGCTTATCATCCTTAGTACTCTAAATACTCTGATTAAGCGCGCGACTAATGCCATTTCGGCGTTGTCGAGCGGTATTAGGCTAATGGTTACAATCAGGGTATCGAATACGTTCCAGGCGTCTTTGAAAAAGTCCCAACGGTTGGGTGTGGCCAAAAATCGCACCATGATCTCAAACAAAAAGATGATGGTGATGGCCCAGTCGAGCAGCAAAAAAGTATTGATAAGTAATGGAGATAGCGGGTAGGTTTTGACGCCCACCATAATGGCAGAGGCCATGATCACGAAGATGATGAAAACTTCGAACAGTTTGTTATTGCGGATGCGGACCAGTCGGTCCATAAAAGTCGTATTGTCCATTGGGCGGTCGCTTGGCTGCTGAGTTTTTCAATTACATGGTTTATAAGGGGAATATGCTATGGCGGCGGAGAAAATGCAAATATTTGTCGGGTTTTATCTGAATTTGCCAGCTTTGTTGGTATAGTTAGTGCTCGTCCAGAAACGAAGTTTCTATCTGCCAATCGGCAAGACGGGCGCTATGCAAGCGAAGTCGTAAGGCTTACGTTTCAGTAAGTTAGCGGTTTTCATTCTATCTAGCTCGCTGCCGCGCTCGCGCAAAGCAGGCGCTTTAGGATGGAAACAAGTTAAGTTTTTGATGCCAATAGAAGTCGGACTACACCATGTTTACTAATGATACTTTTGAATTTTTACGTTTGCTAAAGGCCAACAACAATCGCGAGTGGTTTAATGAACATAAGGCCGATTACGAGGCCAAAGTACGTGAACCTGCTTTGCAATTTATCACTGATATGCAGCCTTTATTGGGCGATATCTCTAGTCGTATTGTCGCCAGCCCTAAAAAGGTGGGTGGTTCGCTGATGCGAGTTTACCGCGACACGCGTTTCGCCAAAGACAAAACCCCTTACAAAACTCATGTTGGTATTCAATTTCGCCATTTTATGGGTAAAGACATTCACGCACCGGGCTTTTATTTGCATGTAAGTGAAGAAGAGTGTTTCTTTGGTGCGGGTATTTGGCGTCCAGATGGTCCATCGCTTGCTAAAATTCGCAGTTTTATTGACGAAAACCCCAGAGGTTGGAGCAAATCAATCGAAATGCCTGAATTTGCTGAACGCTTCAACCTTGGCGGCGAAAGTCTTAAACGACCACCGCGTGGTTTTCAGGCCGACCACCCGTTGATTGATGACTTAAAACGCAAAGACTTCATCGCGCTCGCTAATTGTAAAATAGAGGATATTAAACGAGCTGATTTTACAGAATTTTGCGCTGAGCATTTCCGCTATGCCGACCCTTATATGTACTACTTATGCACAGCGCTGGATTTGCCATACCGGTAGATTGAAAAGTCACAAAAAGCTCACACGGAGGAACGGAGACTCGGAGGTTCACGGAGGAAAAACACAATAAAAATGGTAAAGAAACAAGATGAGAATTAGACGCCATTGTGTAAGTAAAAGCTCGGCTGCTTAAAGAACTTATAGTGCCAACTTCATCCTTCACTTTTCTCTTCCTGAGCTTTTGTCTTTTCTCCGTTAACCTCTGAGTCACCGCGTCTGTGTGTGAAGCTTTTATTCTCGGCCTTACCCTTGTGTTTCCACCCCTTTTACGATAGCTTAACGGCAAAAATCACTAGCGGGAAACCATCATGGATCTTAATTTAACAGGCAAAAAAGCTTTGGTATGCGGCAGCTCTCAGGGCATGGGTAAATCTATTGCGATTGAACTGGCCAACCTTGGCGCTTCAGTCACATTGTTTGCACGTAACGCAACGACTTTAAACGATGTAAAATCTTTGTTGGCAACCGATAATGGCCAACAACATCATGCAATTACGGCCGACTTTAGTGATCCAAATGATGTTAAACAAGCCATTGATGCACACCTTCAAAGCAGCGGCATTGAATTCAACATTTTGATTAACAATACTGGCGGTCCTGCGCCTGGCCCTGCCAATGCTGCTTCGCCAGATGCCTTTTTGGCTGCTTTTAATCAACACTTAATCAACAACCACAACTTGGCACAAGCTTTATTGCCGGGTATGAAAGCTGCCGGATACGGTCGAATTATCAATGTTATTTCTACTTCTGTTAAACAGCCTTTACCAAACTTAGGCGTATCAAACACAGTTCGTGGCGCAGTCGCTAACTGGGCTAAAACCATGGCCAATGAACTGGGCCAGTTCAACATCACGGTTAATAATGTATTACCGGGCGCGACTAACACTGGGCGCTTAGATGCAATTTTGGAAAACAAAGCCAAAAAACAAGGTAAAACGGTTGAGCAAGTCGCTGAAGAAGAAAAGTCTATCATTCCAATGAAGCGCTTTGGTGAATCTGAAGAGTTTGCCAATGCCGTGGCATTTTTGGCGTCGCCATCAGCTGGGTACATCACTGGTGTTAACTTGCCAGTAGACGGCGGTCGTACTAGCTGTTTATAAACTTTGAGGAGCCAAATCATGGAAAAAATCGCTAATTATATCGATGGGGCCTTGGTGGCTCCGCAAAGTAATGAATACCTTGATAACGTTGCACCTGCCATTGGTCAGGTTTACTCGTTAATTCCTGACTCTACTGAGCAAGATGTAGAAGCGGCAGTCGCTGCGGCCGAAAAAGCTTTTCCTTTGTGGTCGGGTTTGTCGGTTGATGAACGCTCGGCGCATTTAGAACGGTTGGCTTGTGCGATAGAGGCGCAGGCCGACGAGTTGGCCATGGCTGAGTCGATAGATAACGGCAAACCCTTGTCGTTGGCGAAAACCGTTGATATCCCTCGTGGTTCAGAAAATATCCGATTTTTCTCTCACGCCATCACTCAATATGCCAGCGAAAGCCATAGTATGGGCGATGTTGCGGTTAACTTTACGTTACGCGACCCAATTGGCATTGTTGGTTGTATCTCTCCGTGGAATTTACCGCTGTATTTGTTCACTTGGAAAATTGCGCCGGCTTTGGCTGTGGGTAACTGCGTGGTGGCTAAGCCGTCTGAAGTCACGCCGATGACCGCGTATTTACTGTCGAAAATTTGTGAGCAAATTGGTTTTCCTAAAGGCGTGTTAAACATTTTGCACGGTTTGGGTCATAAGGTGGGCAATGCCATTGTTAGCCACCCTAAAGTCAAAGCTATTAGCTTCACTGGCGGCACTGCTACTGGCGCACATATCGCCAGTATTGCGGCACCTAAATTCAAAAAACTGTCACTTGAGCTGGGTGGTAAAAATCCGGCACTAATCTTTGCTGATTGCGATTTTGAAGCGACTCTTAATACCGTAGTACGCTCATCTTTTGCCAATCAGGGGCAAATTTGTCTTTGTAGCTCAAGAATTTATGTTGAGCGTGCAATTTATGATAAATTCCGCGATGCCTATATCGACAAAATTAAACAACTTAAAGTAGGCGACCCATTAGAGACGGGCACCGCACAAGGTGCAGTAGTATCAGAAGCGCACATGAAAAAAGTGCTTGGTTATATCGATTTGGCCAAACAAGAAGGTGGCAAATGTCTTGTTGGTGGCGAGCAGGCGCATTTGACTGGCCGCTGCGAAAATGGTTTTTTCATCTACCCTACGGTATTTGAAGGTTTGAAATTGTCAGACCGCATCAATCAAGAAGAAGTTTTTGGACCAGTTGTTACAATACAGCCGTTCGACAGCGACCAAGAAGCGATTGAGCTTGCCAATGGCACCGAATATGGTTTGGCGGCGACAGTTTATAGCAGTGATGTGAAACGTTGCCATGGTTTGGCCAGACAATTAGATTTTGGCATTGTTTGGGTTAACACTTGGTTGCTGCGTGACTTACGTACACCCTTTGGTGGGGCCAAAAGTTCAGGCGTTGGTCGTGAGGGTGGTTTTGAGGCATTGAAGTTTTTCACCGAAGCGAAGAACGTTTGCGTTAAATATTAAAACTGTTTGAAAAACAAACGATTATGGTTTAATGTTGAAGTGTTTATGATGTATTAGGGAAGTAAAATTATGCCGATAGAAAGACGTAACAAAATCATTCGTGAGCTTCAAATGGTGGTTAATCAGTTAACCTCTCCTCAAGAGTTTGCGCTGGGTGAATTTGCTCAGTGTGGCGGCGAATTAGCCTTTAGCAGAGAATCTGAAATAGGTCATTTGGATAAAGTTCAACTCAATGGCGAGCCAGTTGCCATTGAAGATGAGACTGAGGTTATCCACGACCCGCATATTCGAGTACGCTGCGAAAGTCACTAAAGCTAGGCTGCGTAATCGCAATAATTCATGATATTATGTGCGCCATTGCCGACCAACAAGAACGACATTTGTGGAATTTTCTCAAGCCGACCACCAACTCAATGCGCTGGGCAAACGTTGCCCAGAGCCTGTGATGCTCATTCGCGGTATTGTACGCAATATGGATGATGGTCAAACATTGACTATAACTGCCGACGACCCCTCTACTACCCGTGATATCCCCAGTTTTTGCCGCTTTATGGATCACACCCTTGTGAAAGTACAAACCAAAGAAAAACCTTATTTATATTTGATTCGTAAAGGATTGGATTGACGCGTTTGTATTGTTCAAAACGCTTTTTGAATATAGACGCGGGGGATGTCTATATTGGCAAAGTCGATAAAAAACTCATAGGTAGCCGATTGGGTTGGGCTGAATGTAAAGTTTTGCAGCACTACATCGGTGCAACTGGCTTTGACTTTTTTGTTTAGGGTCATCAACTGGTCTTTAGCTTGCAGGTAGCCGCAATTGGCGTAGGCTCTGGAGGCGTCTTTGGCAGAAAACATAAACTCATAGTGCTTGTTCTTACTTAACTGCGCTGCTGCTGCATAGCTGTACTGACCCACCTTAATCAGTTTGAATTGTTCGTCGTAACCCCATCGGGTAAACGTACCCCTTAAATACAACTGCTTGATGCGTTTTGCATAGGCAGCTCGTTTGTCTGCGTTAATTTGCAGCACTGTTTTGGTTTGCGCTTGTGGGTTGGTTGGTGTCGAGCCACAACCTGCTAGTAAGCAGATGGTGATAAACAGCACAAACAGATGGATTAACTTCATTTTTATAACCAGCGATTGAAACTTGTCACAGTATATTATTGCGCTTCAATCAATTGCAACTCGGTTTAGGCTGCTAAAGCGGCAGCCACACGAGTTTTGAATCGGCGGCTGACGTTCAGTACCTGACCACCTTTGAGGGTGACTATCTTTTCGCGGTTTTCGTTATTGCCAAATAAACAGACTTGGTTAACGTTGACGATATAAGAGCGGTGAATACGAATAAACTGGCTGTCGTCGAGCAAGTTTTCCATCGCTTTCATGGTTTTTCTGATCAGCTGCGAGCGACCTTCGTCAGTATGCACATACAAATAGTCGCCACAAGCTTCAACCCATTGAATGGTTTTTGCGTTGAAACTTAGCGATTTTTTGCCGTTGGTGACTTCGAGTTGTTCACGTGAGGTTGCCATGATTGGTTGTTTATCCTTAGCCAGTTTTTGCAATAGTGCGTCATAGTTTTGACCTGCGTTCATCGCCAAACTCAATAATGAAGTATGACGTGGCTGACGGCTGATTCTTTGTGTCACTGTTGTTTGTGCATTCATGTTATTTCCCTTGTTTGTCTGATGAGCGTTCAAAACACGATGCTATTATTTACCCTTTGTGACTATGTGAGTTAGTACAATGGCGTATGATTAAGAATCTAATTAATTCGTTTTAAAACAATCTATTAGCAGTGTTTTATGCGGGGTTTTGCATTTCTGCGCACAGATTCAAAAGAGTATATTTGGTTACAATGCGCGATAGTGCAAAACTGTGCAGATAAATATAGAGGTGGGGCTAAATTTTGTGCTTACTCTTTGCGGGGCGTTCGATAAAAGCCAAAATTTTTGCGCAGGCAAAAAAAAATCTCCGGCCAAGGGGACCAGAGATTAAAGACATTTGATTCAAGGGAGATATGATTCAATGCTACTGTATATGAAGACCACCCCTTGGCGGCATTAGTTCATTACAGCAGCAAAAAAATCATATTTATTTTTTAATGTGCCTCATCCCAGTTGTCACCAACACCCGCTTCAACAATCAGTGGCACATCAAGGCTAACGGCCTGTTCCATCTGTTTGCAAATCTGCGGGGTCATTTCATCGACCAATTCGGCTTTGATTTCAAAAACCAATTCATCGTGAACTTGCATGATGGTATGAATTGAACCTTCAGGTTGTTGCTCAACCCAAGCTTCCATGTTGATCATCGCTTTTTTGATGATGTCGGCGGCGGTGCCCTGCATTGGCGCATTGATTGCCTGACGTTCGGCACCTTTGCGGCGAGCTGCATTTTTTGCGTTGATTTCAGGTAAATGCAAACGTCTGCCATAAATGGTTTCTACAAACCCTTGCTCGGCCGCTTTTTCGCGGGTAGTTTCCATATAATCTTGTACGCCCGGGAAACGTTCGAAGTAACGGTTCATATATAAAGTGGCTTCGTGGCGCGGAATATCTAACTGATTGGCCAAACCAAAGGCCGACATGCCGTAAATCAAACCAAAGTTTACTGCTTTGGCTTTGCGGCGTTGGTCGGTAGTCACTTCATCTAGCGGCACACCAAATACCTCTGATGCTGTTGTTTTATGAACATCTTGTCCATTGGCAAACGCATTTACCAAGCCCTTGTCTTGAGACAAATGCGCCATGATGCGCAATTCGATTTGCGAGTAATCGGCTGCGACAATCTTGTAACCTTCGGGCGCGATAAATGCTTGGCGTACTTTGCGACCATCGGCGTTACGAATCGGTATATTCTGCAAGTTTGGATCGGTTGACGACAAACGGCCCGTTGCGGCAACGGCTTGTTGATAAGACGTGTGAACACGGCCGGTTTTTTCGTTAATCATTAACGGCAATTTGTCGGTGTAGGTCGATTTGAGTTTGCTTGCATGACGATGCTCCATAATAAGCTTTGGCAACTCATAATTATGGGCCAGTTCTACCAGTACATCTTCAGCGGTAGATGGCGCACCTTTGGGGGTTTTCTTGACAATCGGCAAACCCATTTCTTCAAACAAAACTTGCTGTAACTGTTTAGGAGAAGCTAGGTTGAATTCGTGTCCGGCGGCTTCATAAGCTTGTTTTTCAAGCTCAATTAAACGAGCGCCCAATTCGCCGCTTTGTTGTTGCAGCTTTTTGGCGTCGATTAATACACCACGACGCTCGATTTTAGATAAAACCGGCACCAAGGGCAGTTCAATGTCATTAAATACTGGCAGCAATGCATCAACTTTCGACAACTTAGACCAAATCGCATTGTGCAAACGTAAAGTAATGTCGGCATCTTCAGCAGCGTAAGGCGCGGCTTTTTCGAGTTCAATTTGGTTGAAGGTCAGCTGCTTTTTGCCTTTACCAGCAATATCTTCAAAGTGAATGGTATTTACGCCCAAATACTTGAGCGCTAACGCGTCCATGTTGTGGCGAGTGCCAACGCTTTGTAATACGTAAGATTCAAGCATGGTGTCAAAAGCAATACCTTGCAGGTTAATGCCATAACTGGCTAATACGCTTTTATCGTATTTAAGGTTTTGTCCGACTTTGGCTTTGCTCGTATCTTCAAGTAATGGCTTGAGCTTGGCAAGTACGGTATCGCGGTCGAGCTGCTCGGGTGCGTCGAGGTAATCGTGAGCAACCGGCACATAAGCCGCTTCGCCTTCTTTAACGGCAAACGAAACGCCAACCAATTCAGCCACCATATAATCTAGGCTGGTGGTTTCGGTGTCAAAAGCAAATAACTCGCTGTCGTTAAGCTTTGTTATCCACTGGTCTAATTGCGCTTCGGTTAAAATGGTTTGATAGTCAGTTTCTGTTATCGCCGCTGGTGCAGGTTCGTCAGATGAACCCGAGGCCACTGATTTTGGCACCGGTGCTGTGCCGCCCGTTTTGTCTAACAATTCTGATAACCAGCGACGGAATTCACACTCACCAAACAGCTCAATTAAGCGGTCGTTGTCGGCAGGTTGTATCGCAAAATCGTCAATCTCGTTTTCTAGCTCTACATCTAATTTGATGGTGGCTAATTCATAAGACATAGTCAGTGAATCTTTATGCTCTTCAAGCTTTTGAGCCATTTTCTTCGAACCACGAAAACCCAAATCGGCTATCTTGTCGAGGTTTTGATAAATGTTCTCAACCGAACCCAAACCTTGCAACATCGCAACCGCTGTTTTATCACCAACACCTGGCACACCCGGAATGTTATCGACTTTGTCGCCCATTAAGGCCAAATAATCGATGATAAGCTCAGGGCCTACACCAAATTTTTCTTTAACGCCCTCAGGACCCATTACAGTATCGGTCATGGTGTTAATTAGCGTGACATGTTCATTAACCAGTTGGGCCATATCTTTATCGCCAGTGCTGATTAATGTTGCTCTACCTTGTTTTGACGCCCTGTCTGACAAAGTACCAATAACATCGTCAGCTTCAACGCCAGCAATGCTAATTAGTGGTAGGCCCATGGCTCTAATGATTTGATGAATGGGTTCAATTTGTGGCCGTAAATCGTCGGGCATGGGTGGGCGATTCGCTTTATATTCTGAATACATCTCGTTGCGAAAGGTTGGGCCTTTGGCGTCAAACACCATCACGATGTGAGATGGGTCAAATTGACGTAACAGACTTTTGACCATATTGATCACGCCGTAAATGGCACCGGTGGCTTCACCTTTAGAATTGGTTAAATGTGGTGGCGAATGATACGCGCGAAAAAGATAAGAGGAGCCGTCAACGAGAATTAAAGGGTTTTCAGGGATTTGAGCCATGGTTTACACAATATCAGCAAGTTCGAATGGGGCAATAGGATGCCATAGCGCAGGCATTTGATAAAGCGAAAGTGATATTTATCAGCTAATGTACAAGTTGTGGATAACTTTGTTGATAATGCATAAGAAAGGGATCTTTCGGTATTTAACCAAAAAACCTGAAGAGTATGCTAACTCATTGAATTTAAAGTAAGTAATTTGTTTTTAGTCGACATCTATCAAGGTACACTAAGGGTATCGGTAAATGTGGAAAACCATTTTTAAACAGCCATTTTAGACAAAAATAACGGCGCTGTTTAAAAGGGTAGGCTAGACTATCACAATCGAAAACGATTTACAGAAAAACAATTAAACTTTTTACGAATAAAACGCCAGCCAATAGCGATAAAAAGCATAAGGCCCGGTTTTACTGGTCTGATGGGTAGTACTCATAAAAGATCAAATAACACAACATCAAAAGAGAAACAGGCAGACAAATGAAAAAACATATAGCGGTGATTTTAAGCGGTTGCGGCGTCTTTGACGGATCTGAGATTTTTGAGGCCACCTTGGCTTTTTTAGCCATCGAACATAACGAATCAACTTACCAATGTTTTGCTCCTAATATTCCTCAAGCCAAAGTCGTTAATCACTTAACTGGCGAAGAAATGGTCGGAGAAACGCGCAACGTATTGGTTGAATCAGCCCGTTTATGTCGTGGCGAAATTAAAGACCTGAACGAACTGAAAGTCGAAGATTTTGATGGCATGATTTTACCCGGTGGTTTTGGTGCCGCCTCAAACTTAAGTGACTTTGCCACCAAAGGTGCAGATGCCACGATTAACGAAGACCTATATAAAGCAGTAAGATCTTTCGCCGATGTTAAAAAACCGGTTGGTTTTATTTGCATCGCCCCTGCATTGATACCGTTGATTTACAAAAAAGGCGTACAAGCCACCATAGGTGACGATGAAGAAACCGCAGCTGCCATCACCAAAATGGGCGCGCAGCATATTGAATGTACAGTAGATGACTTTGTGGCTGACTTGGTTAAGAAAGTGGTTAGTACTCCAGCCTTTATGTTGGCCAAGAATATTACGCAAGCCAACACCGGCATTGAGAATATGGTTACCGAGTTAATTTCGATGTGTGAGTAACCCTGTCGTTTGAAACCCAAAAAACCTAGAAGATTCGTTTTCTAGGTTTTTTATTGGGTGCGATAAAAGTTAAGCTAAGAATGGGATTTCATATGTTCACGCAAAACTTGATTCACCTGTGTTTGATATTTATCGTAATGCGTTTTGAACCAAGACAGTACATCGGCATCAAGACGCATAGTGACAGGCTGTTTAACCGGTTTGTAAAAGCGGCCAACCTGTGCCGTTGCCAACTGTTCGGCTGTCAGCTCAGGTATATCACTGGTGTCGATATCTGCATCAGGTAATGAGGCCAGTTGCTGTAACTGTGCCTGTTGTGTTTTAGTCAGTTCTTTCATAGAAACCTCTTTCAAACTTTGTAGCCTTTCTTGCTGAGATAATACGTATGCGCTCTGTGCCACCATCGATATCCCGATAGGTGTGGGCGACCAAAATTACTGCGACACCAGCTATCATTCCTAAAGTTTGCCAACGTTCTTCACCATCTTTATAGCTTGCTAAAATAGATTTGTGATGAATATCGTCAAAAACTAAAACAGCAGTTTCGAAGCTTATCGAATGTTTGGCCTTATTGCGGGTGTTTTTATGCTCATCCCACTCAAACTGTTGGTCTTGCATTGATGAATCTGTACATACGTAATTGTACGTACATTATAGGTTAAATTATGATAGGTAACCAGTGTGAGGATTTATGTTGACCCGAGCCTGTAGATTCTTCTAGCTAATTCTATTCTACCGACCGTGGCAAAACCAAAATCTTGCCGTTTCCCCTTGTTGATCTATGATTTGTCTACGTATTCAGAACCGGTTGTCGATTCATGCGAACAGCAAAGTGGTTACTCTCTTTTTTATTGGCATTGCCTGTTTTAGCCTTTGCTTCTTCTTTACCTTCTTCTAGTCATGGTGAACCGGGAGTCCCTTGGTTTATTTGGTGGCTGGTGACGCTTGTTGGTTTTGTGTTGGTTTTTTTGGCTACTCGCCACTTATATATGCAATCTTTTGTAAGTTCTGTCGAAACATCGCCTCAAAAAAACAAGCCACCTTTAATGCAGGCAACTAAAGCGGTTGATATCCGCGTGATGGTAGATGTGGTTTTGGCACTGGCTAACCATATTGTTGGTGACAAAAACCTCAAGCTAGTGAATGCCGTGCCCCATGGGTTGCCAACTGTTCAGGCTGATGAGCAAAAATTACAACAAGTCTTTTATTCTCTGGTCGTTGGGGCGCTTAAATCCACTCAAAATGGTCATATTACTGTTTCGGCAATGGTTATTGGCGAGCAAATGCGGGTTGCGGTGACAGATTCGGGCGAGGGGTTTTCGTCACAACAAATTGAGCAAATATTCGAGCCTGTTCAAGGGCAAACATTGAGTAGTGGCGGATTGCCCTTGGCCAAACATTGGGTGATGTTGCACGGTGGTGAAATTGAGTTGCGATCTGAGGTGAGGGTTGGCTCTACTTTTAGTTTCACTCTGCCCATTGTGGGCAAACCACAACTTGAGGTCGATTTGACGCTCAGCGCTGAAAATTTTGACATCGATGATTTAGAACGACAACAGATAGCAACAACTCATGAACACCAGTTTCGATTATTATTGGTTGATGATGACGAGACTGAGCGTCAAGCGTTGGCCGAACACCTAAATTTGGCTGGTTATCAACTTGTTGAGGCACAAAGCGGCCAACAAGCAATGGATGCCATTGAACAACAGCGGCCATTTGATTTGATATTGCTAGATATTATGATGGTGGATATTTGTGGTTTCGAAATTTGTAGGGAAATAAGGAAAACCCACCCCAAAAGTGAGTTGGCCATTGTGCTGGTAACCACCAAAAATCAGGCGTTAGAATTAGTTCATTGTTTTGCCGTTGGTGGTAATGACTATATCGCCAAGCCAGTGGGTAAATTTGAGTTGTTGGCTAGGGTCAAAAGTCAATTGACCTTGCTTGAAACCTTTCGCTTAGAAAAAAGCCAACAAAAGAGCGAGGCTGAGTCATCGCAAAGTACCATTAGCCCACCAGATTTAACCGATTTTGAGATTTTATTGGTCGATGATAACCCCATAGACACGCAGCTAACGGGTGAATTGTTAGCAGACACCGGCGCGACTGTCACCACTTTGGTCGATGGTTTGGCGGCGGTCAATATCGTGGCTAATGTGGCCTTTGATTTGGTGCTGATGGATATCGAAATGCCAGTAATGGGTGGGGTTGAGGCCACCAAAACAATTAGATATACCTTAAACGAAGATGAGTTACCGATTATTGCGCTGACAACCCATGAGATGATAGACCGACTTGAGCAGTTTAAAGCCGTTGGTATGAATGAGCATATTGGTAAACCCATTGAACCTCAGGTGCTTTATCAAGTACTTGATCATTATTTGCTTGAGGCAACGGGTGACAGCCAATTGTTTCTTGATGAACCTTTAGTGGCAGTAGCAACACCGAATCCCGAAAGTTTTATGGGAAAACTTGCTACCGTTGAGGGACTTGATACGGCAACGGCACTGGCCAAAATGAATGGTAAAACAGCGCTTTATCGTAACCTGGTCAAAGTATTTATTAACGATAGGCATGCGGGCGCTCAAGTTTTGCTTGAGTTATTCGAGCAACAGGCGTGGGACGATTTGTATCGCAATGTGCATTCGCTCAAATCAAACTCGGCTTATATTGGTGCTTTTGATGTATCTGCGCTCAGTAAATCTATGATTAATGCTTGTGATGAGGGGCATTTTGAACGCAAGTTGCTCACCCCTTTATGTGCTGCGCTAAATGCTTTGATGATTCAACTAAACAATATAATGGCACAGTTTAAAGACGAACTGGAGTCGACAGTTGACGTTGGAGTACAAACCAGCGGTACTCGGCCTACGGTGTTGATTATTGAAGACAGTTCGCAAATGCGGATGTTTTTGACCGGTATATTGTCGCAAGATTACACTGTGTACAGTGCCGCCGATGGAGAAGAAGGTATATTAAAGGCAAAAGAGAAAATGCCAAGTCTTATTGTCAGCGACTTGGTTATGCCCGGCAAAAGCGGTTATGAAGTATGCAGTGCACTCAAAAGCGATGATACCACCTGCCATATCCCGATTATTCTGTTGACCGCCAAATGCGATTTAGAAAGCCGCAAACAGGGCTGGCGCGAGCAAGCCGACGAATATCTAACCAAACCTTGTGATGAACATGAACTTAAGCTCAGGCTGGCCAACTTATTGGGTATTCGCGATGCACTCAAACAGCGTTTTGGTCAGGTTTTACGCCATACCTTTGAAGTATTGCCCACCGTTGCTAAGGAATATAGCGACAGAGACCAGCAGTTTTTACAACGGTTCACCACATTGCTGGGCAGTCGTTGTGGCGATAGCGAGCTGAAAATATCCGATGTGGCGAATGAATTGGCGGTGACTGTCAGAACCTTGCAAAACAAGCTCAAGTCGTTGACTGACAATAGTTTCACTGAGTATTTGGCTATGATCAGAATGATTAAAGCGAAAGATTTGCTCAAGCAGGGCAAAAAGGTGGCGGATGTGGCGTGGGAAACTGGATTTACCGAGCATACCTATTTTAGTAAGTTCTTCAAAGAACACGCAGGGGAAACACCGACCCAATTCAAACGACGAATATAGTTAATCGAGGCTAATCCCTGTGTGTTGCAGCCCGGCTTATTGCTCCGGGCTGTGATGCCGTTTAGTTGCAGTTGCCTGCTGAGGTTGTGATGATTAAGCACTAATCACAATCTCGGGTGCAAACACCTGAGTTCAGCGTTTCGGGTGTGTTGTCTACTGGAACCAACTCAAACAAGTCGATCATCTCAAGTAAGCTCATAAACAAGTCGTATGGGATATAGTCAAAAATCATGGTGTTACCTCTACATATTAAGTTTGTTAATTGGTTGGCTAAGTTGCCGTCGTTGTTTGTACGATTTCATTGTATGGGTGAGGGAAAATTTGAGTTATGACGCTGACGAAAACCGTGTTTTTATAAATTTTTCGTTTTAATTCATGGGGTTAAGTATTGTCGTGGGGGTGTTTGTGCAGTTTGATACCATTTTTACTGCAATAAACAGACTGTTATTTACGGTAAAATAAACGATAATGATTTTTACCTTATTCATTTCCGTTATTTTGTTAGGCATCGATGTCCATATTTACGCCTTTTAAATTTGGTTTGTTATTTCTTGTCGTCTTTTCGTGGCCGGTTTGTTCGTGGGCTAATGAGCAGGGGCAATATATTATCGATAAAATCGATTTGACCAGCTTCCCCGAAAACACTGGTACTTATGCGATTGTTCAAGATGAAAGTGGACATCTGTTTTTCGCCAATAGCCTCAAC